>JALVDI010000170.1 GCA_027009115.1 Polyangiaceae bacterium
GCCGACGCTCGAGGCCAGGGTGCAACGGAGAGGCCAACACGAAACCCGGGCGTTCGGGCCTTCCTGCGGAGGTGGGTGTGCGCGGGCGCCCCGTCGGTTCGGGTGAGCGCACAGCTTGGCACGCTTTCGGGTCCCGCCGTCGAGGATGCGCTAAGATCCGCCGATGATGCAGCTTGGACTTGGCGAGCGGGGCCTTTGGGGGGCGGCTCTTGGGCTTTGGCTCGTGTTGGGATGCGGCGATAGCTCGGAGCCGGCTCCTGTCCGATGCGCGATGTCGTCGGACTGCCAGGGAAGCGAGCGCTGCTTCAACGGCTTCTGCGTGCCTGGGGAAAGACCGGACGCAGACTTGCGGCCCCTGGATGCGGCGACCGACGCCGCCGCTGTGGACAGCGCGGTCGATGCCGGCTCCACCCCCTGCGTTTCGGACGACGATTGTTCGGTGGGGGAGCGGTGCGTCGAGAGCCTCTGCGTTTCTTCCGACGTGGACGCGGGCGGTACGGACGGCGGCGCCGACGCCGACAGCGGTCCGGGATGCGTGGACATCTCCGGCGTCTACACGATCTGCGACGGAATGAGTTGTCCTTCCCCGGTGTGCCACGCATCGACCGTCATGGTCCTCGCGACAGACGAGCCTTGCGTGTTCGACGTGATCTCGGACAATCCCCGAACCATGGTGAACGGGCGTTTTGTCGTCGGACGCGATGAGGTGACGCCGGATTCGGAGACCGAATTCCGGCGTAGAGGCACCCTGGAGTTCTGCGACCGCGGCATGCTCGTCTTCGACCAGCCTCCTTTGGCGGACCAGATCGAGTTCAGCTGCGAAGCTTGCCCGCTCATCCTTCAGAAGTGAGCCGCTCCCTCTTGGTGTACCCGGCGGACCTGGTACCCTGAGCCGTGCCCTCGATCGTCTCGAGGATCCGTCATGCCGGCGCTGCACAGCCGCTGGGGCCGGTGCCGTTTCCCTGGTGGGAGAACCTGCCGAGAGACTTCGCGGCGCGCCCGGAGCCCTTCGCCCTGAGCCGGCGCCAGGCCCGGGCGGTGCGCGCCACGGCGGGCTTCGATGTCCTGCTGCGGACCGGCGGCGCCTGCCTCGTCGGCGGCGCGGCACTACCGGTCGGGTATCGGCCCAAGGAGCTGGCACGGGCTCTGGAGGACATCGAACTCTACCTCCCGATGGCGCTGGGCCGCGACCCGAAGGCGTTTTTCCGGGATCCGCTCCCCGGCGTACGGGTGCGGGCCGAGAAAGCGGACTGGTACCCGCGCTTCGAGCCCGACGACGGGGTCTGTGAGACGCTGCGTTTCGATAGCCCGTTCATGCCCGTCAACCCGCGTCTGCACACGCGCTACCTGCGCCACGCCCGCAACCGCGTCGCGCACGCGCGCTACTGGCGTCACCACGACGGACCGCGTCCCACCCTCGTGGCCATTCACGGCTTCAGCGCGGATCTCTACCTGCTCAACGAGTGGTTCTTTGCGCTGCCGTGGTTCTACCGCATGGGCTGCGACGTCATGCTCTTCACGCTTCCCTTCCACGGCGAGCGCCAGCCCTCCCGTTCCCCCTTCAGCGGCTACGGTTATTTCGCCGGCGGCCCCTCGTGGATCAACGAGGCCGTCGCCCAGTCGGTGATGGACTTTCGTATCTTCGTCGACTGGCTGCAGCGCAGCCGAGGGGTCGCGACGATCGGTGTCATGGGCGTCAGCCTCGGTGGCTTCACCGCCGCGATCCTGGCGGCGATCGAGCCGCGCCTGAAGTTCGCCATCCCCAACGTGCCCGTCGTCTCGTTGTCGGACCTCGTGCTCGAGTGGGAGCCCATCGGGACGTTCGTTCGCGCGGCGCTGCGGCTCGCCCGGCGCGACATCGTGGACGCCCGGCGCATGCTGGCGGTGAGCAACCCGTTGACCTACGAGGCGGCGCTCCCCAGCGACCGTCTGATGATCGTCGGTGGAGTGGGCGACCGGCTCGCGCCTCCGAAGCACTCGCGCCTGCTGTGGGAGCACTGGGGGCGCTGCGCGATCCACTGGTTTCCTGGGAGCCATCTGCTGCACCTCGATCGCGGCGGGTACCTCGAGGAGACGGCGAAGTTCCTCCGGCGTATCGGTTTCCTCTCGCCGTCGGGGTGAGAGCTGCTATGGTGGGGGCGATGCTGCGCGCTGGGCTGCTGCTGCTCCTGTTTTTCCCGCTGCTCTTCAGCGTGGCGCCGCAGGTGAGCACCGCGATCCAGGCCGTCGCCGCCGAAGACGCGGACGAGACGGAGCTGGTGACGCATCTATGCGACGGCTGCTGCCATCCGAACCTCTCCTTGGACAGCGCGGTCCCGTCCTTATCGGCGCGCACCCCTTCGGTCGCGCCGGCGGTCGTTCTTGCTGGAGCGTTCCAGCCCACCCCTTTGCTGGGGGAGCGAGCCGGCGTTCGGCGGATGGTCGAGCGGCCCCCGGCGAGCTGAGCGCCTGCCTGTGAGCCGGCTCCTGCTCTTGGCAGCGGCCGACCTGCGCGACCCCATCCTGAGGTAGGAAACGCGTCTGGCGAGGCCGTCCTGCGAGGCAGGCGCGCGGTAGGACCGCTCCCGGAGGCCTTTCGCTTCGCGTCCTGCGAGGCAGGCGTGCGGTCTGCGAGGCAGGCGCGCGGTAGGACCGCTCCCGGAGGCCTTTCGCTTCGCGTCCTGCGAGGCAGGCTCGCGTCCTTCGCTGGGGCGTCCGTGTCGAAGAAGACCGTTGCAGCGCGCCAACCGTCGCTCTGGGTCGTGGCTTCCCGGTGCGGGCGCCAGACGGTCTCCATCCGTCCTTTCTTTCTCTCTGTTTCTTGGGCGAACCGCCCAGGGAGTTGCCATGCGTTTGCAGTGGTTGGCGGCGCCTATTGCGCTCGCCCAGTGTGTCTTGGTCCAAGCTCAAGCTCCGACGGTTGACGTCGAGACCCTCGTTCGCCGTGCGCGCGCCTCGCCCGCCGTGCGAATGGCCGACGCCGACGTCGAAGCGGCCGAAGCCGTCCTCGAGGGCGCTTCGCCATGGCTCCCGAGCAACCCCCAGGTGTCCCTCAGCGTGGGGCGCCGCCTGCCGGCCGGTGGCCTGGAGCTACAGGCGCAGCTTCAGCAGTCCTTGAGCGTCGCCGGGCAACGGCGGGCGAGGCGCCGGGCGGCCCGCGTCGGCATCCGGAGCGCCGAGCAGGAGCGAGGCTGGTTGACCCGGCGTGCCGAGCACGACGTTCGGCGATGGGCCTACCGCGCGATGGTGGAGCGAGAGCGAATGGGCATCGCCGAGCAGGTTCGGGAGCTCGCCGAGCAGATCCGTCAGCTCGCGCTGCGCCGGGTGGAGACCGGCGAGGCCTCGCCGATGGACATCCTCCTGGCCGAGACGGAGCTGGCGCGATCTCGTCGAAGCGAGCTGGTCGCCGCGCTGCGCGAGCAGCAGGCGCGGACGGAGCTCGCACGCCTCGTGGACTGGCCCGAGCCGCAGGTCCCCGTCGTGACCGGCGCGCTCCCCGAGCTGCGGCCGCCTCCTCCCCTCGACCGCGCGATCGCCCGGGCGCTCGACGCGCCGGTCGTGGTCGCTCGACGAACCGCCCTTCGGAGCGCTCGGGCGAACGTGGAGGCCGCGGATCGTGCCGGCGTCCCGAATCCCTTCGTCGGCGCCTACTACGGGCGGGAAGGCGATACCCAGCCGGCGCACGTGTGGCTCGTGACCCTCGGGGTGCCTCTGCCCCTGTGGCGGAGGAATCAGCCCGCCCGCGCTTCGGCGCGCGCGACGGTCTTTCGCCGGGAGCGGGAGCTCGAAAGGACCCTTCGCGCCGTTCGCGCCCAGGTGACGCGGCTGCATGGGGCGGCGTCGACGGCCTACGAGACGGCGCGGGTGTACGAGACGAGCGGGCTGCAGAGCGTGCGCCAGAGCCTCGCGCGCACTCAGCGCGCCTTCGAGCTCGGTGAGCTCAGTCTGTTGGAGGTCTCGCAGATGCGCCAGCGCGTGCTCGCGGCGCTCGACGAATGGATGGAGGCTCGCCTGGCGTTCTACGACGCCGCCGAGCAGCTCGCGGCGTTCCTCGCCGAGGGGACGGAGGAGTGAAGGAGATGGGCAGGAACGTTGGCCGAAAGGCGGGGGTCGGGCGCGTGTTGTGGCTGCTCTGGGTCGTGGCGGCGCTCGCGGCGTGGGGATGCGACGAGCGCTCTGCGGACGGGGAGGGCGCGGAGGCGAGCTCCGAACACGACGGTCACGACGAGGACGGTCACGACGAGGACGGTCACGACGAGGACGGTCACGACGAGGACGGTCACGACGAGGACGGTCACGACGAGGACGGCCACGACGAGGACGGCCACGACGAGCACGGCCACGACGGCGACTCCCAGGAGGTCCGCCT
>JALVDI010000171.1 GCA_027009115.1 Polyangiaceae bacterium
ACCGCGCAGCGGCGACGAGGGGTCTCGAGATGTGCTCTAATCCCGGGGTGGCGCTCAGCGGCTCGATCTTCCGCCTGGTGGCCGACGCGCTCGTGCGCGCCGGGGTGGACGCCACCGAGATCGTCAGGCGCACCGGCGTCGAGCGCACCCATTGGGGCGAGGGGTGGGTCTCCGACGACGCCGAGGAAGCGCTTTGGCGTCTGGCGGCCGACCGCGTCCCGGACGTGGCCGTACGGGCGGCCAAGGCACTTCCCCGCGGCGCCTTCCATGGACTCGAATACGCCTTCCGGTCGGCGCCGACGGTAGAAGCGGCGCTGCGAGTGCTCGTACGCTTCCAGGACATCCTCCACGGCACGACGCTCTTCGAGTACGAAGAAGGGGTCTTGCGATACCGCCCGCCCCACGACGAGCCGCGGGTTCGTGCGGTGGCCTCGGAGTTCTCGGTCGCATGCCTGGTGCGCATCACCGACGACATCGCCGACGTGCCGCGGGTCGCCGAGAGGGTCGAGTTTGCGCACCCGCGCCCCGCTCACGCCGAAGCCCTCGACGAGATCCTGGGCGTGGGCGCGGCCTACGGGCGACCCTCGACATTCGTGCACTTCTCGCCAGCCGCGCTGGCCAGACGGAGCCGCGAAGCAGACCCGGCGCTGCACCGCCTGATGCAGCAGTGGGTCGCTTCGGAGTTGCACAGGGTCCCACGGGCCTCATGGACGAGCCGCGTCCGCGAGACAATCCGCGACGAGCTCCTCGAAGGCGAAGTGAGCCTGGCAGGCGTGGCCCAGACCCTGGGCCTGAGCGAGCGTGCGCTGCAGCATCGGCTCAAAGAGGAAGGGACCACGTTCCGGGACGAGCTCGAGCACGCACGCCACGGCTTGGCCGTTCACCTTCTGGGGTACGACCACCTCAGCCTCTCAGACATCGCGCTGATGCTCGGATACGCCGAGCAGTCGACGTTCCAGCGGGCCTTCAAGCGATGGTGTGGCGAGACGCCGGGGCGCTATCGGCGCGCCCTCAGTCGCCCCCTTCGCTCGTGGACGCCGACTCCGCGCTCTCGGTGACGGGAACGTAGACGCTCGCGGTCATCCCGCCCCCCTCTTCGGCACGCAGTTCGATCGCGCCGCCGGCCCGTTCCACCAGGTAGCGGACCCAGGGCAGCCCCGCACCGGCTTCGCTCCCATTGGGCGCGAGGCGAAGGGCGAGAGCTCGCGCTTCTGCGTCCATCACGGCGCCATCGTCCCGCACCGAGAGCTTCAGCCAGCGTCCGGGAGGCAGGGAGCGCTCCGGATGCTCGACCGGTCCTTCGACGAGCTCCGTGCGCAGCACGACGGACCGGGCCTCGGCACGCTGCGCGTTCACCACGAGGTTGCTGACGACGCTGCGCAGATGCTCTGTCGACCAGGCGATCGCCGCGCCCCCGTCCGCGAGGTCGAGCTCGAGGGAGGCCCGCTCACCGACGAGCCCACGCAGCAGAGGCAGGAGCGCTGCGAGGGCGTCGCGCACCACGAGGGGCCCTCGCGGCGAGCGCGGACCCCCTGCCTCGAGGCCCTGCAGCCTCTTGGTCACGCGGATGGCCTCGTCCAGCAGCGCTCGGACTTCGTTGGCCGAGGAGCCCTCGCTCAGCCGCGACGCGAGGACGTCGAGGAGGTTGCCGAGATCGACGGCCAGGGGTGCGGCCCGCTCCTCCCGGAGAATCACCGCTTCCAGCCGATCGGTGAGCACGTACAGGGCGTTGAGCTCGTGGGCCCGACGCATCCGCTCGGAGATGTCGTCGATCACCAGCTCCAGCCCCTCCTCGGTCGCTCGAGCCACCGATCGCAGCATCCGCTCCGTTCCGTCGGGGCCCGGCTGGGTCCAGGTCAGCGTCCAGGTCGGCCCAAGGAGCGCCCGCTCGACGTCGGCCCGCGGACGGCCCGACCACCCGCGGACGAGATCGCCCAGGCGCTGGCCCAGCAGAGCGGAGGGCGGCTGCCCAAGGAGCTCGCACGCGACGCGGCCAACGCGCACCACCTCCCCCTCTTGGTCAGCCACCAGGAGTCCGGCGTGCAGGTGGCGGGTGCGGGCCTCGAAGCGCTCTACCTCGTCCATCGGTACCCAAACTGGGTTGACCCGCCCCTCGCTTCTTGGCCGTGGGCGCAGAAATCTTGGCCCGGGGCGCCGCAGGCCGCCTGGTTCTCCGCACCGCCTCCCCTGCCCGGGACCTGTGGCTGGTCGCCCGGCCTGGGCGTGCGCATGAGCCTCGAGCGTCCGCGTGGGTTCTTCCCGGACCCTTGGCCTGCGGGCCTCGAGCGTCCGGGTGGGTTCTTCCAGCGGCCGGTTGACCAAAGGGGCGCCGGGCCCCGATGCTTCTTCCCGCCTTGCGGATCGGACCCTACGAGCTCCTGGAGCGGATTGGCGTCGGCGGGATGGCCGAAGTCTTCCGGGCACGCCAGACCGGAGCCGATGGGTTCGAACGCTTCGTGGCCATCAAGCGGATCCTCCCCGGGATCGCGGCAGACCACGACTTCGTCGAGATGTTCATCGATGAAGCCAAGATCGCCGTGCAGCTCTCGCATCCGAACATCGCTCAGATCTACGACCTGGGGATGGAAGACGGCGTCTACTTCATCGCCCAGGAGTACGTCCACGGGCGCGATATGGGCGCCATCGTCGAGCGGCAGAAGGCCGCGGGGGTCCCGCTCCCGATCCCCTTCGTCGTCCACATCGGGATGAAGGTCTGCGAGGCGCTGCAGCACGCACACACGGCGGTCGGTCCGGGCGGACAGCCGCTGCGGATCATTCACCGCGACGTCTCGCCCTCGAACGTCCTCGTCAGCTACGAGGGGGCCGTGAAGGTGATCGACTTTGGTCTCGCCAAAGCCCAAGGGCGCCTCGCGACGACGCAGGTGGGCGTCGTCAAAGGAAAGCTCGCGTACCTGAGCCCCGAGCAAGCCAAGGGCCGCCCGATCGACTCCCGAAGCGACCTTTTCAGCCTCGGCACCTGCATGTTCGAGTGGCTCACGGGACAACGGCTGTTTCTTCGCGCCAACGACGTCGACACGGTGATGGCGATCCAACGAGCGGAGGTGCCACCGCTCCGCGCGCTCCGCCCGGAAGTGCCCCCGAAGCTGCAGGCGATCGTCCTCAAGGCCCTCGCCCCGGACCCCGATCGCCGCTACCCGGCCGCCGCGGAGATGGCCGAGGAGCTCCTCGCCTTCTCCTACGAGGCTCGCATGAGCACACGGCGAGCGACCCTCGGCGACTACGTCCAGACGCTGTTTCCGGAGGACTTCACACAAGACTGGGCCGAACCGACCGATCCGCGGCCGCGGCGCGACACGGTACCGAGCAGCCCGACGGTGGATGTGGACTTGCTGCCGACGGCGGATCTGGACCTGCTCGCCCCCGAGCCGGATTCGGCTCGGCCAAGCTGGACCACGCGGGAGGACGACGAACCCAGGACCACACCCCTCGATCGCGACGCGGCGGCCACCTCCCTTCCAGGCCCGATCGCCGGCGATCGGGTGACGCGCGAGCTGTTGCCGTTGGAGAGCGTGGGCGCGCGCGCAGCTACCGGGAACATCGACGACATCGACGACATCGACGACATCGACGACATCGACGACATCGACGACATCGACGAAGAGAGCTTCGAGGCCCTGCCCCCAGACGCCCACGCTTTCGACGACGACTTCGAGCCCACCAGAACGCACCTGCCGCGCGGGAGCACCCGGGAGATCCTCACGAGGACGGACGTTCGTTTCGACGACGCCACAGCGGACCTCCGGCGCGAGGCGGTCGAACTGGCCCAGCACATGGACGGCTTCGAGGACGTGACGGCACCTGGCGGCGAGCTGGGGCGGTCCATGCTGTCCGCCTTCGACGAAGACGAAAAGACCGCAGCGATCTCCGAGGAGGTCTTACGCGAGGCGTTGGAGAAGGCCCGCACACCGACCGACGCAGCGCCCGGCGACGACGAGGCAGGCCAGGCCGCACCACCGGAGGATGCCTTTGACATCTCGGACGAAACGCGTCTCGAGCCCCTCGCGGGGGACGACACGAACCCTGAATTCGACCTGAACGAATCGTGAACGCGGGGCTCAGCCGGTCGTCTTCGCGGCTTCCGCCGGCTCCGCGGCAGGCGCCACGGCGCCGTGCTCGGCGAGCGAGCCCTCGAGTTCCGCGCACTCAAGCACGATCTCGATGCCCGGGTGAGCGCACGCCACCGCGCGCGGCGACTTGCGTTCCTGGGCCACACGCAGCTCAATCCCAAGGCGGCAAAGCATCGTCGCGACAGCGGCGCGCACCGCACCGTCGTCATCGATGGTGGAGCGCATCAATCGATTGAGGAGCGCATCAAGGGTGCGTCCGAAGCTCTCGCGCCATGGGATGAGGAAACGGGGTGGAGCCCCGTAAGGTCAGCCGCCAATGAGGCTCATGCCGACGGACTCGTGCTCACGCTCCGCCGCGTCGAGGAAACGGTGGCCCTCGTCCTTGCCTGATAGAGCCCACCACGCCGCCCACGCGAGCTCCCGGTCGTCATCCGAGGATCGCATGACGTCGCGCAAGCTGATCGCACGCCGTGACGCCAAGCAAGCGCGAACATCGCCGCGGGCGGTGATGCGCACGCGGTTGCACGTACCGCAGAACTCCTGGCTGAGCGGGGCGATGAAGCCCACGCGCCGTTCGGAACCGTCCGCGGCGCCACGATAGCGCGCTGGACCGTGGTCGGCGCGAGCGTCCATCAGCCCGCCCGCGACTCGCTCACCGAGTCGCCTCAGCACCTCCGCGCTACCGATGCGAGCGCCGCTCCCAAGCTTCGCGCCCTCACCGAGGGGCATCAACTCGATGAACCGCGGAGTGACCCCTCGCTCCCAGCACCAGTCGACGATCGCGCCAAGCTCGTCGTCGTTGTAGCCTCGCACTGGGACGACGTTGAGCTTTACCTCCAGCCCGACGGCAAGGGCTGCCTCAATGCCTGCGAGCACCCGGGTCAGGTCGCCGCCGCGCGTGAGGGTGGCGAAACGCTCCGGGTCGAGGCTGTCGAGAGACACGTTCACGCCGGTCAGCCCTGCCTCCCGCAGGGGCGCCGCCAGCTCCGCAAGGCGCGTGGCGTTCGTCGTCATCACGAGGGCGTCGACGGGGGTGCTGCGACGGATGAGCGCGACGAGCGCGACGACGTCCTTGCGCACGAGGGGCTCGCCCCCAGTGAGCCGCACCCGGCGAATGCCCATGGCCGCCAAGACGCGGACCAGGCGCGCTGCCTCCTCAAAGGAGAGCATCTCCCTGCGCACCGAGTGCTCGACCTCACCGCCCGGGGGCATGCAGTAGACGCAGGCCAGGTCGCACCGATCCGTGACGCTCAGCCGCAGGTACGTGTAGCGGCGCCCCTGCGCATCGGCGAGAGGCGGCAAGCGCTCGTCCCCCCAGCCCGAAGGGCGCGGCGGTAGCACGTCGTAGACCGCCACGCGACTGGCGGCGTCGCGGAGCACCGGGAGGGCACGCGGCACAGGGCCAAGACTCCGACACGCAACCTCCCTCGGCAAGCGCCCATGCATCGGCGGCAGAGTTCACTCACAGGCTCCCCACGACGGTTCGCCCCCACCGAACCCACCTGCTATGAGCGCGCCATGCGCACCGCTGCTCTCGTGCTCGCGCTCGCCGGCGCAGCGGCGACGGGCTTTGCCGGACTCTTCACGGTCGGCAGCGCCCTGGCCGAGACGCGGCGGATCGAGCAGGCCCGGGCGCTGCGCCCGCATCTGGTGACGGACGACGTCGTACGTCGGGCGACGTCGAAGCGAGACGCCGCCATCGCGCTCCTGGTCGGATGCGCTCTGGCGCTCGCAGCAACCCCGCTGGTGAAGCGCAGCCGCCTCGCCGCCCTACCCCTCGTCGGCGCGGCGGTCGCCCCGCTGCCGTTCGCGCTCTGGACCATCGTGCCCACCGGACCCCTCCTCGTGGCGGGGGCCCTCGCGCTCTACGCGGCGCCGGACGCGCGGCCCTCCATCACGCGATGAGATCGTCGAATTCGTCGAGCCGCGAGGCGACCAGGCATCCCATCAGGTAGCCCTGCACGCCCGCAACGTACCCCAGCCCCGAAGCGAAGAGCACGACCCCGGCGGTCCCAATCGGAGGCCCTGCGGCGAGCATCCACCCGACGATCAGCAAGAGCCCGCCGATGGCGAGCAACCCCACCAAGACCACGACCGCGTAAGGCAGGCCTGCGGCGCGGACCCCGCGGAGCACCGTGATCGGGTTCAGACCGTGGACCAGTTCGCCAGTCAGGCCCACGGTCGTGAGCGCCATCGGCCAGTAGGCGAAGGGCACTATGGAGGCTACCCAGGCCAGCGTCTCCCGTCCGTCGAGGAAGAACATCGCCGGCAATGCGAACAGCAGCGTCGTCAAGAGCAGGACGGCGCCGCCCCGGTAGACCAGATCGTCCCGCCGGGGCGGAGCCCACGCCGGGCGCGGCCACCCTCCGCCGGTGTCGTGCAAGCCCGTCTGCGCCGCCTGCGCGAAGTAGCTCCCCAACAGGCCCAAGTACAGCGCCATGCCCAGGGGCATGGTCAGCCAGCCCATGCAGAGGAGGCGCAAGATCGCCGCCGCGAAGAACGCAAACACCAGCGCACCGAGCCACAGCACACCTTCGCCCAGGAAGGGCACGGCGAACGCAACCGGAAACCGTGCCCAGAAGCCGGGGTGCGGCTCGTCTTGCTCGGGGAGCACCGGGCCCGCCCCCACCTCCATTCCGGCGAGCGCCGCCGCAGCGCTCAGTGGGACCCGCTGAGCAGCCGCCGCGTTCTGCGTCGCGATCGCTTGCCGCGCCCGCTCCCTGGACGCGGCGCTCTGCCCTACGCTTCGGTCGCCCCCCGAGCGAGGGGTCTGGGGCCGCACGTCGACCTCCGCACCGAGGGCACGCAGCTCCTTTTCGAGGGCCGAAGCCGTCTCCAGGGAAACGCCGCCCTTGACCACCACGGGTGCGCTCGCCACCAAAGTCTCCGCCGTGCGTCGGTCGAGGCCGAGGAGCGCGGCGAGGCGAGCACCGGCATCGGTCGCGTCCCCAGAGAAGCCGCGCAGGGTGACCTCGAAGGTCGCTCCCCCGTCGGTCTCGAGAGCAAGCGTGGGCACATTCTTGGCGGGAGCAAAGAGCCCCGGCTCGTCATCGAACGCGAGCGCCTCCTGCGAAGGCGCGACCGCGCCGGGCTCGGCATCGAAGCCTTCGGTGGGCAGCGGAAGGCTCGGTACCGCCCGTCCCGTCGAGGACTCGGTGGCGGCGCTCTCCTCCGACTCCAGATCGGGCAGCGGCAAGTCCGGCTCTGGCTCCTCCATGCGCCTCCTTCGCTCAAGCGCATCTCAAGGGCGATCGTCGATCGATCGGTGGACTGGGCAAGACCGGTGGCGCATCCGCGACGCGAGGGAATGTCGAGCATTCTTGGGCTGAGAGGATGAACGCCCAAGCCTCTTGTTCTGACATCGCCTTTCTCGGGTCTGGGGTCGCCCTGCGGGCACGCCGCCTCCATCCAGGCCGAGGAGAAGCTACCATGCTCCGTTCCATGCGCTCAAGCGCAGACAGGAGCGTGTTGAGTCGGAAAGACTCGGAATGCTCTGCGACGCGTGCAAGTGCAACGCGGGTGTGTCAGGAATGTGACAGGAGCGTTACACTTCGTTGGCTTCTACCCTCGCCAAGCCCAGGGCCCGTCCGCGCCTACGCGCCGATGTGGGACGCCCCTCGCTTCGCCCCCCAGCGACGGAGTGGGCCTCGTTCTTGGGGGAGCTGAGTCCGGGCGACAGCCCTCCCAAGTGGCGGGTCCACGACCGCACGCACCTCGAGTTCGCCGTGGACTATCCCCTCGGGGACAAGCTGAGCGACTGGGTGTGGGAGGCCTACTTCTTCATCCCCACGAGCCTCCGCATCCATTCGGGGACTTACGGCAAGGGGCGTATCTACGAGGACCTGCACAGCTACGTGCGCTTCGCCGTCCCTGGGTTGCCCCTCGAAGAGCTGACGAGACACGCCCGCCAGGAGTTGTGCGAGAAACTTCGCGGCCCGGAAGCGGAGGCGGTGCGCGAGCTCCGGCTCTACGCGAGCTGCGTCCGAACCTCCATGAACAGCGCGCGCCGTCACCTGCAGAACCTGATGGAACGAGGCGACGACTCTGTGGACGCGGCGGCGATGGCGCTGGCGGCCCAGACGCGTGAGCTCCTGCGAGCCATGCGCGAGGCCTTCGCCGAGTGCGCGACGGATCTCGCCCGAATGGCCGCCGACTACGTGGACGAAGACCTCTCCATCCTCGCGGAGACGACGCTCGCCTCACTCTCCCTCGATCTTCGACGGGCAAAGCTCACCGAGACCGCCAGCCGCGTGGCGGCCGGGGCGGTCCACGAAGCGCGCTATCGCCGCGAGAGGGGCCTGGACGGCGTGGGCTCAGCGCGGGTCGGCAAACGCGAGGTGGAGCACCTCGAATTCCGGCGGCATCTGCTCAAGCGCTTCACCGGGTCGGTGCTTCACCTCGACACGGATGTCGCGCGCGCCGGCCGCCTCACCCTCGAGATCCTCTACGCCCTCGCTGCCTCGGTGGCGATGGCGTTCGCCGTGGTGATGGCCCTCTACCACGGCCCGACCTGGCGCCGCTTCGGCGACATGTGGCTGTGGGCGACGGTCGTGGTACTGGCCTACGCCGGCAAGGATCGCATCAAGGCCACGCTCCAGGGTGTGTTCTCGCGCTGGGCCTCGCGGCACCTGCCGGATCGACGCTGGCGCGTGAGCGACCCCCAGTCGAAGCGGCCCGTGGGCACGGTGCGGGAACGCTCCGCTTTCCTCCCGCTCGACAAGCTCCCCGCCGACGTCCTCGAGGTCCGCAACAGCACCCGAGGCCACTCCCTCGAGCGGCATGCGCGCCCCGAGGCCGTTCTGTGGCACCAAAAGGCTTGCCGCTGGGATCGGCCAGCGATTCGTCGCTCCGACGCCCGCTTCGTCGCCGTCACCGAGGTCTTCCGCTTGGACCTCACCCGCTGGCTGGCGCACACCGACGATCCCAAGCAGCGCATCGTCTTCGCCGACCCAGAGGACCAGCACATCTACTCCGCGGTCGCACCGCGGGTATACAACATCGCCGTCGTCTACCGGTTGCGCCGCGCCAGCGAGCCGGACACTACCTGGAAACGCGTCCGCGTGGTCGTCTCACGCAAGGGGATCCGACGAGTCGAACAGGTCGTCCCCTGACTTCGCCGAGCTCCGGGCCCCAGCAGCCCCGCGCGCCGACTCAGGCAGGGTTCTTCGCAAGAAAGAAGTACATCGGCGTGAAGGTCCCTGTCTCGCCGCCGGCCACGAGAGCATCGGCCCCCTCGTTGAGGAAATCGCTGACCTGCTTGGTCCCCTTGGGCGCCAGGCCCACCTTCTCGAGCACCACCGTGAGAGCGTTGGTGATCTGACGACCGAGGGGCGTCCGAGGCAACCCGGAGAGCGAAAGATCCTTCCCCGTCAGGGACATGTACCACGGCGTCTCGGGATCGCCGCTCGGCGCGAGATCCCGCGCATCGAGGAGCTCGAAGCCCGCGTCGCGCAGAGAACGGTCGATGACGGAGGTGTGGGAGAGATCCGGCAGCCCGTTGCCGACTTCGATGTCCTTCTTGATCTTCTGATGCGCGGGCGACTTGGGATCGTAGCGGTCCGTAAGGCACCACTCATAGCCGCCGAAGACCCCGCCCGGTTTGAGCACGCGGCGCAGCTCTTCGAAGAGCTTCACCCGGTCCGGGGCATGGCAAGAAGCCTCGATGGTGTAGATGGCGTCAAAAGAGTCGTCCTCGAAGGGCAGCTCCATGAAGTCGGCCTTCGTGAAGCTCACGAGGTGCTCGAGCTTCGCGCGCCGGGTGTGCCGCGCCGCCCGCTCGAGCTGATAGGCGTTGTTGTTGACGCCGACGATGGTCGCGCCCGTGTGCTTGGCGATGTATCGCGCGGGGCCTCCGACGCCGCAGCCGACATCGAGCACGCGCTGACCCGGATAGAGCCGCAACCTCCGAGCGAGGTAGCGCTCGTGACGAAGCAGGGAGTCGAGGAACTTCTCGTGCTTGAACCGAGGCGCAAAGTGAAAGTGTTGCCCCCAACCGAACTCGTAGAAGTCGGTCGCCAGATCGTAGTACTGGTTGACCAAGGTCGTGTACTGCTGCTTGCGCGTCTCGACGTCGGCAGCGTCGTGCAGCCCACGGTACTGGCTCACGGTGTCTTGGAATGCGTCGCGGCTCAGACCTGACATGGGGACCTCTTAGTACGTTTCGCTCACTGCGCCTCGGCGGCGGGGTGGGTAGTCTCACGAGGGCGCACATCCTGGGCCATCTCACGGCGCCTGCGCTCCTCATAGAGCGCAAGAGCCCAGACGGGAAAGAAACGGCGGTACAGGCGGTACTCGATGAGCGCCGTGCGAAAGAAGACGCCCGCGAACTCCTGCTCGGGCCAGTCACCGTCCGCGCCCTGCATCTGCTCGAGCCAGCGAGCCCCTCGGGCGAGGGCTTCGAAGTCCGGATCCTCCGCCTGCAGAAGCGCCTGCATGGCCCAGGCCGTCTGCACGACGTGTCCGTGCCCCAGCTCTTCGTAGCGGCCCGTAAGGCAGCTGCGCCAATGTTCACCCCAGCTGCCGTCCCCCCGCTGATGAGAGCGAAGGAACGCACAAGCACGACGGATGGCGCTGTCGTCGGTGGAAGCGCCCGCCGCCAAGAGCCCGCGTATTCCGAAGAGCGTCCCGTAAATGAAGGCTACTCCCCAGGCGCCGTCCCAACTTCCGTCCGCGTTCTGGGAACAACGCAGATAACGCTCAGCGCGCTCGATGGCGGCCGCGACCTCGTCTGCAAGCAGGTCGGGATAGCGCTCGCGTACCTCGCAGAGCGCCACCAGGTTCGAGGCCGTGCACTCATAGTACGACAGCTCCGTCATCGAGTCGCCGAACATCTCCGCCGGGTTCATCCACTCGAGTTGGAAGCGGGTCTTCCGCGCCTCGTAGCTCCCAAAGCCCCCGTCGTCGTTCTGGCACTGCAGCAGGAAGCGGATGGCCGCCTCCACCCTGTCTCGCTCGACCGTCCACAGGTCCCGCGGCGCCTCCAGAAACGCGCAAACCGCCTCGGCGGTGCAGTCGCTGACGGGCCACCCATGCCACACGCCCGCGAAGCAGAAACCGCCCGTCGGGTCCAATCGGTACGCGCGGCGATAGGCCGTGGCGTCATCGATGACCGGCCCCTGAATCTGCTGCGTGCTCAGCCAGGCGAGCCCCTCGGTGAGAGCCACGTCCAGCGCCCCACGGGTCGAGGTGTCCACGTAGGGTCGCGCGAGGCTGAGTGCCTGGAGAGCAAAGCTCGTGTCCCAGGTGGCGCTCCGCGCACCGCAGACCCGGAGTCCCTCCTGATCGTCCTCCCAGATCCACCCCTCGAAGCGCTCGATCTGCCGACGCAACACCGGGTCGCCCGGGTCCTCGGCCCAGAGCGTGAGCATGAAGAGCAGCCCGTTGACCGGTGAAAGACAGGTATAATCGCTGCTACGCAATTCCCAGCGCATCTGCTCGCGAAGCTTGGTGAGCTGACGCTGCCGCAACCCGCGCGGGTGGACTCGCTCGAAGAGGTTGACGGCCTCGTACATCGCGCGAAGCAGCGGAGTCGGCGGAGCCCAGAGGTCGGCCTCCCGCAGTCGGTGACGGCTGCCTCGAAAGTCGAGCTCGGCGAAGCGGCGGCCCGGGTAAAGCTCGGCACGCAGCGCGTCGGTCAGAGCGCTCGGCCGCGCCTGGAGCCTCAGGGCGAACACGCTCGCCATCCCCATGTAAATCAGCCGGGTGTGGCAGTAGTAGTTGCCCGGGTGCAACGGCATCCGCTCAGGCAAGAGCCACGCCTCCGGAGGCACGGCATTGACCCCTTCCCACCCGTAGAGGTTCATCAGAGCCAGCCAGGCCTTGCCCCAGCTCGGGATCGCCAGCACATCCTCGTCGGCGAAGAAGCGACGGGCCGGCGCCAAAAAGGGATCGTCCGCTCGCATGCCCAGGGTGCGGCAGGCCACGTAAACCAACGTCGTGACGAAGAGCGAAGGCTCCCCGAAGCGATGCATGCCCCACAACCCGTTGGCGAGCTGCTCGTGGCGGAACTGGGTGAAGAAACGCTCCCGCCGCTCCTCGCTGAAGCTGCGGCCCATGATGTGCCAGGCCATCGCGTACTGGGCGGCGAGCATCGAGTTCCAGATGTCCTCGCCCTCCCAATGACGCTCTTCGTTGCGCAGCTCAACGAGCCGCCGCGTGCCGCGCGAAAGAACATCGCTCGCGTCGAAAGTCATCGCTTCCCTCTGTGCTCGTGGACCGGAGCGGAGCTCCCGACCGCCGCGCGCCGGCTCAGCCGACCTGCTGGATCCCCGCGAGCAGGTCTCGCGCGACGTCGACCTTGATCTTGCCCATGGCGACCAGCTGCTGGGCTACGACGTCCACTTCGTCGCCTTCCGCACCCGCCGCAAGCGCGATCTGCCGCGCGTGCAGGCTCATATGCCCCCGCTGAATCCCCTCGGTCGCCAGGGCGCGCAGCGCGCCGAGGTTCTGGGCAAGGCCCACCGAGGCCATCACCATCCCGAGCTCGGCGGCGGATTCCACGGCCAGGATCTTGCGCATGACGCGAATGGTCGGGTGAACGTTCGTGCTGCCGCCGACCACACCCACGGCCATGGGCAGCTCGATGGATCCGTGCAGGTGACCGTCCTCCCGCCACCACTTCGTCAACGACGTGTAGCGGCCGTCCCGTGCCGCGAAGGCGTGGGCCCCCGCCTCGACGCTCCGCCAATCGTTGCCCGTGGCGATCGCGACGGCGTCAACGCCATTCATGATGCCTTTGTTGTGGGTCGCAGCACGGTAGGGATCGACGGCGGCGAAGCGATAGGCCTGCACGATGCCCTCGGCCACGTCGGTGCCCGAGAAGCCGTTGCCGGCGAGAAGCAGCTCCGGGATGCGGCAGCGCGCACGAGCTCGCCGTCGATCCGCCAGGTTGGACAGGATGCGGAGGTTGACGCGACCGCCGGTCAGTTCCTCGATGAGCGGCGCCACACCCTCCGCCATCGCGTTGATGGCGTTGGCGCCCATCGCCTCACCGCAGTCCGCGATGATGTGGACGACGATCATGGGGTACGGCTCGCCGAAACAGCGCACCTCCAGGTCCCGGGCGCCGCCACCGCGCCGCTTCATGTTCGGGTGCACGGCGTTTGCCTTGTCGATGATCCGCTCGCGCGCGGCCCGAAGACGTGCGACCGCACCGTCGGAGTCCGGCACGTCGAGCACCTGGACCTGCCCGATCATCAGCGAGGGGTCCGCGTCCGCGGTGAACCCGCCGCCCTGCCGCACGGTCCGCGCCATGTTGGAGACGGCCGCCACGACGCTGGGTTCCTCCACCACCATGGGCACCGCGTAATCGCGGCCGTTGATGAGGAAGTTGAGCCCCAGACCGATGGGTAGACCGAACACGCCAACGCAGTTCTCGACCATCTTGTCCGCGCGGCCAAGATCGAGGCGGCTGGCGTCGCGAAGCACGGCGAGGTCTTCGTCGCTCAAACCGAACTGCTCGCGCAGCTTGCCGTGGCGGGCGTCCACGTCGAGACGATAGAAACCAGGAATTCGTGAGCTACGTTCCGACATCGTTCTCTTTTCCTCACACACTCCGCAGGCAGCGGAGACAAACGGACCGTCGTCGGCACTTTGGAGGCCGGCCGACGGAACGGGCTCAGGCATAGACGGGTTGTGGGGCCACCGCAGAGTTCGTCACACCCGGACCGACGCGAGGAGGCTTGGCCTCCGGGTGGGTGATCGCTCCGCGCTCCCAGTGAAAGGCATAAGCCTCACGGAAGGCTTCCTCGATCGACGACGGCTCGAAGCCAAGCTCGCGCCGAGCCTTCGCCGTATTCGCGTGGCGACGCGGGCCGAGCTTGCGAATCGCGCCCGGCGTCAACAGCTGCGGATAATCCGGATCGACGGCGTAGATGACACGACTGACGACCTCCGAGAGAGGAAGCAGCAGACGCCGCGGCACTCGGAAACGCGGCCGGGGCTGCCCCGTGATCTCCTCGAGGATGTCGAAGATGTCGTCGAGGGTCAGAAACTGCGTGGCGATGATGTACTTATGACCCGTTCGCCCGCGCTCCATGCCCAGCAGATGGCCCGCGACGATGTCCCGGGCCGCGACGAACTCGAAGCCGCCGTCGACGTAGGCGCGCTGCTCCCGGTTCGCCATCCGGATGAGCGTCCGCCCCATCCGCGAAGGCAAGTAGTCGTGTCCCCCGATGATCGCGCAGCTCGTGACGATGAGCGCGTCCATGCCGTCCTCCGCGACGGCCTTGAGTAGTTCGTGCTCCTGGAGGACCTTGGTCCGCTCGTACGGCATCGCGGGAATGAACGGGTAGAATTGGTCCGCCTCGTCCGATGGAAGCTCCGGGCGATCCTGGTCGTACCCCACAGCGCTGAACGAGCTCGTCAAGACGAAGCGTCCAGCGTCGGCCTCCCGGGCTGCGAGAAGCAGGTTCCG
>JALVDI010000172.1 GCA_027009115.1 Polyangiaceae bacterium
TTGCCGAGCTGTGTGCCCGCGACGCGCTGTGGGCGATTCGGGCGAGTGGACACGGCGAGCGCATTCTGAGCCACGTCGACCCGCTCCCTTCCAGCACGCTCGTGGCCCTTGCGCGCCTTCGACGTCGGATGGGGTGGGGCGATGCTTCCTGAGCGCAGCGCCGCTGAGGCGGGCCGAGCGCTCGCCGACGTCCTCGAGGAGGCGGGCATTGACTATGCCATCGGTGGTGCACTGGCGTTGGCGATCGCAGGGGTGCCACGAGGCAGCCAAGACGCGTGTTCGCATCACTGACGCAGAGGGCTGGAGCGGATGGTTCCTCTCTGCCGAAGCGCTGGCCGTTTTCAAGCTACTGTTCTTTCGTAGCAAGGACATCGTGGACCTCGAGCGTCTGGTCGCAGTGCGTCCCGAGCTCGACCACGACTACGTGCGCCGCTGGATCGCCGACATGATGGGCGAGGACGATCCCCGGACTCGTCGCTGGGAGCGGATCGTCCAGACCTTCGCGAAGGGCTGAGCGGTTTCGGTCAGAGGATGCGAAGCAACTCGACGTCGAAGACGAGGGTCCCCTGGGGGCCGGGGCGGCCTTCGTAGGCGAGGTTCGGCGGGATCCAGAAGCGGCGCTTCTCCCCTTCGACCATGAGCTGAAGGCCTTCGGTCCAGCCAGGAATCACTCGGTTGAGCGGGAAGGTCGCCGGGCGTCCTCGGGTGACGGAGCTGTCGAACATCTGTCCGTCGGTGGTCCAGCCGGTGTAGTGGACCTCGACCCGGTCGGTGGCCGTCGGGTGGCGGCTGCCGGTCCCGGGGCGGAGCACCTTGCTGGCCAGCCCGCTCTCGGTGCGTTCGGCGTCCGGCGGCGGGCCCGCGACGTCTTCGGGCACCGGCGGCGGCTCGGGGGCACGCTCGATCTCGAGGAGCTCCACGTCGAAGACGAGCATCCCCTGCGGGCGTCCTGGGCGCCCGCCGTAGGCCATCTCTTCGGGGATCCAGAAGCGACGCTTCTCGCCGACGACCATGAGTTGCAGCCCCTCGGTCCAGCCTCGGATGACGCGGTTGAGCGGAAAGGTTGCGGGCTGACCGCGGCGGAGGGAGCTGTCGAACATCCGGCCGTCGGTGGTCCAGCCAGTGTAGTGGACGGTCACCCGGTCCGCGGCCCGCGGATGCTCGGTGCCGGTGCCGGGCTGGAGCACCTTGCTCGCGAGGCCCGAGGGTTCGCGCTGCGCGTCCGCCGGGGGCGCGGCGACGTCGGGAGGTGCGGGGATCTCGCCGGCTCGTTCCGCTCCCTCGGCCTGCCCTGCCTGCTGGCGCCGCTCTGGCGCCATGTTCGCGCCTTCGGTCTGCTCGGTGGCGCCTCGCCCCTCGTTGCCACGGGTCGAGTCGGTGCGGGCGGTCTCGGTCCGGGGCTCTTCGCGAGGCTCACGGCTCGCGCAGGCGTAGAGCGACGTGGCCAAAGACAGGAGACAGAGGATACGCATGGCGGACTCGTACACCGTCGGCGCGGCGGGCTCAAACGCTCCGATCATCGGCCGCGGCGGAAGAAGGCCTCGGCGCTCTGGCGCTGGGCCTCGACCTTGGCGGCGCAAAGGCGGATCTTTTCGAGGGCGTTGGCCAAGTTCCGCGGCCCGCCGGGCAGCTGAGCGACGCGCTCCGCGAAGAAGGCTTCGACCTGTGTGGCCCGCTCCTCGCTGCAGAAAACGCTCGCTGCGGCCGGTAGCCTGCCGGCGCCTGCTTCGAGGCGTGCTGCGAGGGCGTCGAAGTGCTGGGTGATCCACGCCCAGGCCGCATCTCGGCGTTCGGGGAGGTGGAGTTGTCCGCTGAGAGGGATCCAGATTTCGTTGACGCGGACGCGCTCGTCGAGGGCCAGGTCGAGGGCTCGTTGGGCCAGTGCCGGGTCGCGGGTCGCGGCGAGGGCGCCGAGGATCTGCCCGCGGAAGAGCGAGTCGTCGCTGGTGGTAAGGCGTTCGACGAGGCGGTCGAAGAGGGCGGCGTCCCCGTCCTGTACGGCGACCTTCAGCACCGTGTCGACGAGGTTGGGGTCCACGGCGTCGCGGCGGAGCGTGCCGTCCCCGCGGCGGTCGTAGCCGAGGAAACGCAGGGCGCGCGCGCTCGCTTCGCGGCGGGTGCGGCGGTCCTCGACGAAGGTCGCCATGAAGCCGATCACCTGCGCGCGGAGCAGCGCCGTCTCACCGTCTTCGCCCGGGCGGGCGTCCCACCCGAGGCGACGCTGCACCGGCTGGTAGAGGCGCCGAGCGAAGCGGCGGACGGCAGGGCGCAGCGGCTGGCTCACGAGGTGGTCGCCGGCGAAACGGAGCGCTCCCATCGGCGCCGTCGCGATGGGGCGGATCGGTGAGCGGGCCAGCGGCTGCAAGGAGTCGTAGAGGTCTGCGGCGGCCAGCGTGGCGTTGTCGAAGGCGGCCTGCAGGCTATCGGTGAGGGCCAGCTTCTCGCGGTCACTGAGCTGGCTCCAACCCTCGGTGCGGAGGCTGGCGAGCGGGTCGGCTTCCAGGCCGAAGCGAAAGTAGCCCGCGCCATCGGCGTTCGGGTGCAGCCAGCGTGGGCAGTCGTCCAGCGCCTGGGTCTGCTCGGCCTCGGTGACCAGCGTGCAGATCGTCTTCGTCTCCGAACCCACGCCGTAGCGCATGCAGACGGGGAACTGCCATTGCAGCGAGCGATCGCCTTGGGACCCCACCGGCAGATAGCGCGACTGGGCCAGGTGGGCGCGGCTTCCGTCCTCGCCACACTCGATGCGTACGCTCAGGAAGGGCACACCGGGTTGGAAGAGGAAGGTGCGGAACGGCGTCGCCACGTCACGACCTGCCGCCTCGCTGAGCGCGCTGAGGAGATCCTCGTAGGTCGCCGTTCCCCACTCGTGCGCGCGCATGTAGGCGCGGATGCCGCGGCGGAAGACCTCGGGGGTCATCCACTGTTCGAACATGCTGAGCACGCCGCCGCCCTTGCGGTAGGTGATGGCGTCGAAGGCGTTGCGGATGTCGTGGTTGCTCTCGATGGGCTGCCGGATCTGGCGAGCCGTCGCGAGGCTGTCGACGTTCATCGCGTAGTGTACCGACTGAAGGCTGCTCAGGTCCGCGCGGTACTCCGGGTGTGTGGCCTGCACGACCTTCTGCCCCATCCACGTCGCAAAGGCTTCGTTGAGCCAGATATCGTCCCACCAGGGCATGGTGACGAGGTTGCCGAACCACTGGTGCGCGAGCTCGTGGGCCATCACGTGGTGGTAGGCGCGTTTCTGCCACTCGGGGGCGTCGTCTCCGAGCAGCAGGAGAGTCTCTCGGAAGGTGATCAGACCGACGTTTTCCATGGCGCCGGCGGCGAAGTCGGGTACGGCGGCGATGTCGAGCTTCCGGTACGGGTACGCGATGTCGAAGTAGGTCTCGAGCTCCTCCACCATCCGCGCGACGTTCGCGAGCGCGTAGGCGAGCTGCTCGCCTTTGCCGCGGGCGGCCAGACCACGCAGGGGGATCGGCCGATCGCGAAGCGCGTTGGGTGGGATGGGCTCGTGCTCCACGACGTCGAGGGGACCGACGGCGAGGGCGAGGAGGTAGGTCGGCATGGGCCGTGTCGTTTCGAAGCGCACGCGTTTGAGGTCTTCGGCGACTTGCGTCTCCTCGGCGGCGGGTGTGTTGAAGACGGCCACGTCGTCGCGGCGTACGGTCAGCGAGACGTCGAAAGGGGTCTTGAAGGCGGGCTCGTCGAAGCTTGGGAATGCCAGCCGCGCGCTCGTCGCTTCGAACTGGGTGAAGGCGTAGCTGTGGCCCCCCTCGTCGACCCGGTAGAGCCCGCGCAAGGCGCGGTGGAAGGGGGCGTCGTAGTCGATGCGGATCGTCGCCTCGCCGGCGGGCAGCACGCTCTGCAGACGCAGCACGGCCACGCCCTCGTCGTCGAGCTGTTCCCACTCGGCCTCGATGCTCTCGCTGCCCGCCGGCGTCACGACGGCGCTGCGGACCGAGAGCCGGTTGCCGTGGAGCCAGATGTGACGCGTCGGCGCCGCGACGGTCACGTCGATCTCCGCAGTGCCATGGAAGCCGTGGCGGTCGGGGACGACCGTCAGCCCGAGGCGGTACCGCAGGGGGACGACGTCGCGCGGCAAAGGGCCGGTGGGCGGCTCGCCTTCCGGTGCGACGGCGATTTCTTCGGGGGTTGGTTCGGGAGGCGTTTCCGCCGGAGCGATGGTCGTGGGGCGGGCGCCTTGGGGTCGAGGGCCGCAGGCGAAGAGGAGCGCGAGAGCGAGCAAGGGGCGCATGGGGGGCTTCTACCACCGCGCCTGGCCCCGGAGAACCGCGCCGCGCTCCTCCGACGATGGGAGCACCTC
>JALVDI010000173.1 GCA_027009115.1 Polyangiaceae bacterium
GCCCTCCACCGCTCGCCGCTCGCCTCGACGTGACTGGGGGCAGCGGCCCAGTCCGCCCCCGCATCCGTGGACTGCGCGAGCGCCTCCTGGGGACGCCCGAGCTGCACGAGCGCACGCACGAGGGCCAGCGCCAGGAACGCCTGGTCGACAGCTCCCAGCCGCGGGTCCCCCTCGAAGAACGGTAAGGTGGACGCCCGAAACGCATCGAACCGGCGCCCGTCCCCGCAGGCGCCGAGGACCCGCAGAAGCTCGCACGCGGGGAAGCACGCCTCCGTGACGAAGTCGAGCTCGAGCCAAGCCTCCGTGACGGCCTCGAGGTCCTGCAAAGCTTGATCGAAGCGGTGCCACGCCGCGTGGTAGCGCCCCAGCGCGCCAAGCAGCCGTAGGTCCCCTTCGGAGCGCTCGCGGTCGGGGGCCAACGCTGCCCGCGCCGTGGCCTCGAACTCCGGAAGATCCTTCGCGGCATCCGTCGCTGCCTGAACCCCATGGGCGAGCAGGGCGAGACGCCGTGGGCGCCGCTCACGCGCGAGCCAGGCGTCATCGACCGGGAGAGGGCACGAGTGGCCGCAGTGCCTCGCCGCGATGGCTGCGGCGATGGACGCTCGCCGGCGCGCCCGTTCATCCCCGGCAACCTCCGCCACGAGGGCCGCTGTCTTGGCGAAGCTCCCCCAGTCTTGCAGCGAGCGCGATCCATCCAAAGCGAGGGAGTACAGCGCTCGCGACACGCTCTCGGCCTCCTGGGGATGGTCGCGCAGGCGATCGCGCAACTCATCAAAGAGCTTCGGGAACGCCACCTCGAGGACCTGCGAAACGTCCCGCGCCCCACACACCTCGATGCGCGCCCCGCGCTCGGCGACGATCTGGCGCAGCTCTTCGACCTGCTCCTGCGCAACGAGGAAGCGTCGTACTCCCAAGCCCCAGGAGGCGACGACCTCGAGCTTCACCTCCAACCCTTCGACGGGCCCGAGGTTCCCGTCCCGGTCGATCGTCGCGGAAGCGACGAGGTCCGCAGGCACGGGCCGCCGCGCCAGCTCCGACAACAACGCGAGCGCAGCCGAGACTCCGAGCGAGGAACCTTCGATGTACGCATCGCGCCCCTCTCCCACCCGTGCCAGCCGACGAGCCCGCCAAGATCGCCCGCTACGCAGCAGCCGCGGGCGGATCATCGCGGCCGCGTCGCGGGTGATCACCCGGCGCGCGGTCTCCACGGCGGCTCTCGCAGCGGCACCGAGCTCCACGACTCCCGGCCCCGGCGCCGCCCGCTCCAAAGCGAAGAGGGATCCTCGGGGGCCGCTCGCCGTGACGACCAGAGCCACACCGACCTCTCCCTCAGGAAAAGGCTGGCGGAGCTTGGCCGCGAGCGCCTGACGTTCATCCGGGTCTGGCGGCCAGCAGGCCGGGTGGGTCAGAGCACGCCGCACCAGATCGCCTTCGTCCCGATCCAGAGCGCGCCACAGGCCCTTCACCGCGGGCAGAGCCACCAGCTCTCGCCGAGGTCCAAGCGGGCGAGCGCCTCGAGCCGCTCGACACCGAGGTGATCCCTTATGTCCTGGGTGGCGTCCAAGATGAGCGTGCCGTGCGCGAGCAGCTCGTCATCCACGTTCTCCAAAGTGCGACGGAGCTGCATTCCCTCTCCGACGAGCTCGAGCGCCACGGACACGGAAGCAAGCTCGTCTCGGGCTCGCACCAACGCCGCAACGACCCAGCCCAAGGCCGACCGGCCGCCTTCCCCGCCGACACCGAGTGCGCATAAGCGGTCTGGGAGGGCTTCCGCCTCCTCCATCGCGCGCCGCTCGACGTGCTCGCGAACCTTGGCATCCAGTTCCTGCACCCAGCGGCGCCCGTGAGCGACAATGCCGCCATCGCCCTCGAGCATCCGCGCTGACTCCTGGGCACGCTCTTCCTTGGTGCGCGGGCCCCACCCCCGCACGACGAGCCCCACCGCCGCCACCCGGCTCGGCGGATAAGGTGAGCTCGCCAGCTCCTCAAAGGCCTTTCGGAGCCACGTCGGCGCCTCGCGGCCATGCAACAGGCTCGCAAGATCGGGCGTGGGGACGACGATCTCCGGTGGATCCGGTGGAGCTTCGATGCGATGCCGCGGTTCGAGCAGAGCGCGGAACAAGCTCGCGCCCTCTGCTGCCAAGCGTACGATGAAGACGTCTCCACCGACATGGAGGCGCACGAGAGCCGGTCGTCGCCGCGCGTCGACAATCGGCCGCTCACCGCCCACATCGCAGTCCCCGTCCGCGACATCAGCGGACCAAGGGAGGCGGTAGACCCCTGAGGCGCCCAGCCACCGCTGCACGTCTCCGAGCCGCGCGTCACGGAACACAGGGTCGAAGTCTGGCTCCAGCGGCAGCAGCTCCAGGACCTCGGCCAAGCTCTTCTCACCGCTGAACGCCTGCCCTACGTGCGATGAAGGGGCGGACCGGTGTTCGACCTGCTCGATCGGGACGTCGGGGGGCAGCCCCACGCGAGCCCTTTCCTCCGGGCTCAACTCAGCCATGGCCAGCCTCCCGGGTCTGCGTCGCAGGCAGCACGTCCCATGGACGCACCGACACTTCAAGTCTGACCCTTCGTCTCGTCATCGAGCTGCCCTCCCCTCGTTGGCGCCCAAGAAGAAGAGATAGCCCCGCGCGAGCCAAACCTCGTGGTCGCTCAGTGCGCCCGTAGCCTCGAGCGCTCGGAGAGCCTCGAGGAGCCTGCGGCGAGTGCGCTCGTGTCGTTTGTAAAGGACGTTGCGCCCGCGCAGGTCGTCGGGGCCTCTTTCGCTCCCAAGCAACGCCGCGACCGTCACGTTCCCCTCGGCCAGCCGGACGATCTCGGCGAAGCCCTGCTCGAGGGAGGCGCGCGCGCGCGGGAAGCGACGAAGCGCCTCCTCGAGCACCCGTGCCCCGAGGGCACGGGCCTCGGCGAGCAACTCATCGTGGGACTCCTCCGGCGCGGGTGCCGGAACTTCCTCCGCCTCCACGAGCGGCCCCGCCCGCCGGCGTCGCCGCTCTTCGTCCACCAGAGCGGAGCGCACGACCATCCGCAGATAGCGGCGTGCCCCCCCTTCCTCCTCGGTACGCAGCGGTCCTCTAGCGAGCCTCGCCAGCAGCCTGTAGAGAGCCTCATCCACCGCGTCGTCTCGTAGGGGCGTCGACCAGGCGGGTCGCTGCCTTCGGGCGCTCTTCCGCATTTCCTCCTGAAGGAGCTCGGCCGCTGTGCGTCGATCGCCCGGCTTCGCGCCCGCCAGCACTTGCATCGCCGCGAGGACGCTCACCGCTCACCCGCCGCTTCGGCCCAACGCCGCGCTTGCTCCTCCGCCCACCGGGGCGATCCGATCGGCAGCGGCTGCCCGGCCACCCGGCCGCTCATCAGCCAGTCCTGAAGGGAACCTTCAAAAGCAAGCGCCGGCAACACCGTATCGAAGCGACGTGCACGCGTCGCGGGGGCGAGACCTGTCCGGTGACGCACTTCGTCCTCGAGCTTTGGCCAGTGCCAGGACAGCCCCGAAGCCCTGAGCACGCGGTACACACGGTTTGCCAAGAAATCTGCGAGGACCACCCCCGCGTGCACCCTCGCATCGTACCGCGTCTGATGCTCCAATGGCACGCAGCGCACGCCAGGCTCTGCATCGAGGAGCCGCGCCGCGCACGCCCTGGCTGCCCGCGCGGCGCCAAGCACGTGCTTCGCGTTCAACGGGAGCCGCACGCCCAAAGTCTGGTCTTCGATGTGCCGCGTGGCGACGCGGAAACGCACGGCCTGACGCACCCCCTCCGCATCGATGAGCGCGAGGAGCCGTCCGAAGAGCCCTTCGAGACAGCAAAGGTATCCGTCCTGAGATGGGGTCGCTCCCGGCCCCGAAAGGACCGATCCGACCACGAAGACATCGTCGGCTCCGTACGCACTCGACAACGCGCACAACACTTGGCCCATGCGCCGCATCTGAAGCTGGGAGAGCGCCCGCAGCGGCGAGTACGCTTCCGGGGTGCCGACCAGGAGCCATGCATCGGCGAGCTGGAGATCCACAAAGGCGGGCATTCGGCCGGCGCGGATCGAACCCCAGAAACCCCGCAGGGCGGCCTCGTCGCGGGCGGCCCTCAGCGCCTCCAGCGCCGGCGCACAGCGCGCCCGCAGCTCCTCGTGCCCTCCATCGGAGAGAAGACAAGCCGCGGCCCGACTCACCGGAATGTTCAGTCTGCTGGCGTGTGGCGGCCACGGCACCAGCGGGAAGCAAGACTCGACCGCTGCCCTCAACCGCCGCTCCAGCTCGCCAGACTCCTGCTCCCGCATCGCCAGCCCGACTACGCAGGAGAAGCGGTCCTCCCCGA
>JALVDI010000174.1 GCA_027009115.1 Polyangiaceae bacterium
GGGGAGCGCGTCGCGTCGGCGTGCGATGCGAGGGGTGCTGGAGGCATTCGCCGAAGCGTACGAGCGCGCGCTGTTGAAGTATCGGGCGGGGGAGCCGGCGGTGTTTCCGCGGGGGACGTGGAAGATGGTGCGGCTGTTCCATGTGCCGGTGGAGGGGGGCGCGGATCCACCGGCGGCGGCCGCGTAGAGCGGCCGGTTCGGACAACGCCTGGGGAGGAGGCCGAGGGGGCTCTCGGGGCGCGGGGGTGCGCCTGGAGGGCCCCCCGAGGGAGCGCAGGGGGCGGCGGAGCGCGCGGGACCGCGCTCCGAGGAGGGGTGGGGGTGGGGCGGTGGCGTCTTTCGGGACCCCTCCGCACCCCCCCCCACCCCTCTTCAGGAACAGGAGGGTGGGTGTTGTCACGGCGCAACGCGGCCCAAGAACAGGAGGGTGGGCGTTGTCGCGGCGGAAGAGGGGCTGCCGCCGGCCGGCGCGTTGTCTCGACAACCTGGCAGATCGAGCCCCGTGGGCCCTGACACAACCTCACCCCTCCAAAGTTCCTACTCAGCCCTCGGTGGCCGCCCAGCACCACAGACCCGACGCAGGGATCAACGGATCAACACGACCTGCTCCCCACGAAAGTAGACCTCCCGTTGAGGACACAGTGGGCTCTCCGCGAAGGTGGGGCAGTCCTCACACGCCGGCTCGATTGCCCCGCTCTTCCGCGATCTCCTTCGCCACGCTCTCGAGCAGTTCGCGGCACTCCGGGCGCTGCCGAAGGTGCTCCAGCAGGACGCCCGAAGCCTCCATGAAGGCCTTCTCGTAACCCAAAGCTTCCCGGACTCGCGCCGCAATCCGATCTCGGCCAGCCTGTAGGTCGTTCTCCAACGCCTCACTGTAGCGCTGAAGCTGCGACTTGAGGTCTTCGATCTGCTTGCGAAGACCGCCCGCATACTTCTCACGGTCGCGCGCGCGCCGTTCGTAGTCGCCGATCACCGCGGCGTAGGCTTCGGCACGCGCCCTCGCGGCGCCGAGTTCTTGATGCGCCTCGGCCCCCCCTCCGGCCCGGACCTTCTGCTGCGCCGCCACCAGGTCCTGCTCGGCCTGCATCCGCAACTCGCTCAGACGCATCGCACGCTCTCGCTCCGCCGCTGCTTCGCGCAACGCCCGGCTCTCCTCCCCAGCGAGCTCTTCCACCTTTCGGCCGATCTCCGCCCGGAGCGCGCGGCCCCTTTTCTCGATCGCCTCCAGCTTCTTCGAATGGCTCGCCAGCTCGCCCTCGAGTCGCGACGCACGGGCCGCCAGCTCCCAGATATGCTCCGAGGCCTTTCGGATCTCTTCGGGCGCTTTCCCGTTCGGATACGCCCGAGCTGTCGCACGCAGGAAGTTCGCCGCACGCCTGGACCACTCGACGACTCCCGGCGATGGCGCCGGCGGAGGTGGCACCGCCTGTGCGGAGGACTGAACGACGGGTTTCTCGGTCACTTCCCACACGGTCGACGGCAACGAACGCTGCAGTCGCTTGAGTTCCTCCTGAAGATGGTGGCCGTCCCGAAAGCGGTCCTCCACACGCTTCTGCAGCAGGCGCAGGCAAATGGCTTCGGCCGCCTCAGGTAGGTCCTTCCGCAGCGCGCGCGGGCGCGGCGGCGGCGCGCTCTTCTGCATCTCCAAGAGAGTGTCTCGGTCATGGGAGCGAAACGGCAGCTGTCCCGTGACCATCTCGAAAAAAAGGATCCCGAGCGCGTAGAGATCACTTGCGGGTCTTGCGTCCTCGCCACGCGCCTGCTCCGGCGACATGTATTCCGGGGTCCCGAAAACTGCGCCCTTCGGCGCCAGACGATGGTCACGCGCCAACGCCGCCAACCCGAAGTCGAGGATCTTGACGAAGTCTGCGCGGCCGCGGCGATCGGTGAGCATGATGTTGTCGCTCTTCAGATCGCGGTGCACGACCCCAAGATCGTGGGCACGCGCAAGCGCGGCGCACATCTGCTCGAGGATGTCTACGGCCCGAGACACCGGCATCGGCCCCTTGGCGATCTCCGAGCTCAACGCCGTCCCCGTCAGATACTCCATCACAAGGTAGAGTTCGCCCTGCTCGGTCTCACCCACATCGTGGATATCCACAATGTGGGCGTGGTCGACGCGGTTGGCCGCCCGCGCTTCGCGGAGCATCCAGGCCCGCAGATGCGTCTCGCCCCGCAAGTCCGGACGGATGAGCTTGAGCGCCACGACCCGATCGATGAGCACGTGCCGCGCTCGGTACACCACCCCCATGCCGCCTTCGCCGAGGCGCGCCTCCAGGCGATATCGGCCCGCAACCACCTTCCCCAAATACGGGTCACGGTTCTTCGGCGCCGTCTGTGTTCGTCCCATCGTCCCCTCGTCCGGGTTCCGCCCGGCAAGAGTCGCATCATACACAAACGCCATCGGTTTTCAGCGAACTCGTGCTCCCCTATGCTAGGGGGGTGAGCTCGCCGGCCCCGAGCTCCGCGGCTGGAGGTTACCTCGATGGGGCAGGCCCCAATCGGACCCTACGTCATCGACCGACGTCTCGCGATGGGCGGCATGGCGGAGGTCTTCGTCGCCATGCGCAAGGGCCCCCACGGCTTCAGCAAGAAGGTCGCCCTCAAGCGCATCCTCCCGCAGTATGCCGGCGACCCGGACTTCGTGTCGATGTTCATCGACGAGGCCAAGCTCGCCGCGCAGCTCCATCACCCGAACGTAGTACAGGTCTTCGACTTCGGTGAGCATGGAGGCGAGCTCTTCCTCGCGATGGAGTTGGTCGATGGGACGAACGTCCACCGGTTGCTCCGAGTCATCAACACCCAGGACGAGCAAGTCCCGTTGGACACGGTGCTCTACATCGTCGGCCAGACGGCCCACGCCCTCGCCTACGCCCATCGCCTCTGCGACGAGGACGGCGAACCGATGGGCTTCGTCCACCGCGACGTGAGCCCCGCGAACATCCTCCTGACGTCTTCCGGTCATGTGAAGCTCACCGACTTCGGTATCGCCAAGTGCGCCACCCAGCGCCAGCGGACCGAGGACGGCCACGTCCGAGGCAAGCTCGGCTACATGTCCCCAGAGCAAGTCATGGGTCGCGCCATGGACGGCCGCAGCGACGTGTTCACGCTCGCAACGGTCTTTGCCGAGCTGCTCATCGGCGAACCCCTTTTCGGGACAGGAAAAGAGCTGGACATCCTCATACGTATCCGTGACGTCGACCTCTCCCATCTCGAGCGCTCCGTCCGCCGCATCCCCCGTGATGTCCGTCGACTCGTCGAGGCAGCCCTCGCCCGCGATCCGGCTCAGCGACCGACCGCCAAGGAGCTCGCCGAAAGCTGCGACGAGGTGCGTCGCCGCCGCGGCATGAGCCATGGCCCGAACCGGCTCGCGCGACTCCTGGCACGCCTGGACCTCATCGCAACGGAGCCCGGGAACATTCCTCCCGATCGGGGCACCGCGCTGCTGGACACGAGCCTGCTGAGCCCACAGGCCGAAGCGCTCATCGGCGAGGTTGGCGCGACGGCCCCCGCCATCTACACCGTACGTCTCGCGGACGGACGGGAGATCGGGCCCGTCAGTTTTCCACGCCTCGTCCAGATGATCACTAGCGGGAAGATCCACTCGGAGACCCTGATCCGCAAAGAAGAGGGCGCCTATGAGCCGGCGACGGCGCTGCCCGAACTGACCCGCTTCGTCACCTCGCCGGCGCTGCAGTGGAAGCTCGACGAGCTCCGCCTGGCTGAACGCGGAGGCGAACTTCGAGGCGCCAGCCTCGTGCCGATCGTGTTCAACCTCATGAAGACACGAGCAACCGGCGTGCTTCACCTCTGGGATGGAGAGCGGCGCAAGAAGATCTACTTCGAGAACGGCAAGCCCGAGTTCGTCGCGTCCACGGACCGACGCGAGCTCCTTGGCGAGTTCCTCGTCGAGCAGGAGCTCTGCCTGCGCATGGAGGTCGAGATGGCCCTCGCCCTGCTACCCCGCTACGGCGGACGCCTCGGCGACGCACTCGTGGGCCTGGGGATCTTGCGACCGTTCGAGCTCTTCCAGGCGATCAGCCAACAGGTTCGACAACGTCTCCTCGAAGCCTTCGCGTGGCGGCGCGGCCGCTGGGCCTTCGTCCCAAACATGCGAAGCCACGAGGAAACCTTTCCCTTGGGCCTCTCCTACTGGGAGCTGCTGCGCGAGGCCATCGAGACCGCCCACGCCGACGAGCTCGAGGCCGCGCTCGCGCCGCTCTGGGAGCGACGCCTCCGCCAGGTCGTGCGTCCGAGCGTGCCCCGCGAGAGCTTCGACCTCCCGCCGACCTGGGTGAGCCTGATCGACTCCGTGCAGGAGGGCCGCACGGCCGGCGCCATCCTCACCCGAGCCGCGGCCGAGGACGCGATAGACCTCGAGGATGCCTACCGGGCGTTGTTCTTGGCCTTGGCCTGCGGCTTCGTCGAGACCTTCGACGGACCTTCCCCGGACGCGGTCGACGAGGGCTAGCGGCAGCTGCTACAAGTGCGCGACGAGGCGGGCGGTGCCGGAGCAAGCAACAACGACGTCGCGCTACTTCACGCTGCATCGCCCCAAAGTGCAGCGACCGGTACTCGTCGAGATCCCCCACGCGGGGCTTGCGATCCCTGAAGACCTCGGCCAAGAGCTGCGCGCGCCCCTCGACAGCGTCCTGCGTGACGCCGACCTCTTCGTGGACAAGCTCTACGCGGACGCACCGGAGCACGGCGCGAGCATGCTCGAGGCGCACATCTCGCGCTATGTCGTCGACCTCAACCGGGCACCACACGACGTGGACCTCCAGACGGTCCCCGACCATCCGGCGCCCCGTGGAGTGCAGGCGCGAGGTGTCGTCTGGCGCACGACCACGGGCGGGCAGCCGCTCCTGCGACGTCCGCTCACCTATCGGCAGCTTCAGGACCGTCTCGCGCGCTACCATCGCCCCTATCACGACGCGCTCCGCGCGGAGCTCGGCCGACTCCGAGAACGCTTCGGCTTCGCGCTTTGCTTGGCGGCCCACTCCATGCCGAGCCGCGGCCGTACCCTTGGCTCGGACCGAATCACGCGGCGCCCCGATGTCGTCCCGGGCACCCGCGGCGGCACGTCAGCAGATCGGAGGCTCATCGAGTTGGTGGATGCCCACTTCACCGAAGCAGGGCTCAGCGTGCGCCACGACGATCCCTACCGCGGCGGCTACACGACGGCACACTACGGACGCCCACGGGAGGGCTGGCACGTCGTCCAGATCGAGATCAACCGCGCGCTCTACGTCCACGAGGCCACGTCCCGACCGAAGCAGACCGAGTTCGAAGAGCTTCAGCGGGTGCTCGAGGAGCTCGTCGCGAAGGTCGCCAAGCTGACGCTCTGACCGCCGCCTACTTCGCGACGGGAGCCTCGACCACGAGCGGGTCGGAGCTTCGGACCTCCAGACGGTACCGACTGTTGGCCGTTTGGATGTAGTAGATGTCGCGGTCGGAGAGCTTCAACACACGCTTGACTGGCGTCGTCACGTACTCGTGCAGTCCGTCGGGGAACTCGATGACGACGACCGAGCCCTTTCGCGGCGGACGCAGGAGCCGCCCAACGACCGCCCGGCCTGGCTTGCGTCCGACCTTGCGAAGAACGACCTCCACGCCACAAAACTAGCACAGCGCCGGAAGGGGTCAAAGGGCGGAAAGGGAGTTCACGGCCGGCGCAGGCGGAAGCGGAACGAGACGACCACCGCGCGGGCCCCGAGCTGCGTGCGCAGCCCCTCGATCGGCGGACCAAGACACGCGCTCAAAGGCCCCAGAGGGAGAGGGGCCTCGCCCCAGTCGCGGAAGCGGAGCGTCGTCGGTTCATCGCCGCGAAGATGGAGCCGCAGGTCCCCCGTACCCTCGACCTGGGGAGCTTGGGGACAGCCCGGCAGCTCGTCCAAGATCGTCCACACGCGGGCCTCGAGCTCGCGGTCGCGTGGGCACCGGCCGTCCGCACCCTCGGCGCCGGGGCACTGGAGGTACGCGAGCCGGCCCCGCTCCACCACGAGTCCATACGCTTCGTCCGGCGAGCCCGAGGAGAGGCCGGCCGCGCCCTCCGCCTCGCGAGGAAGCGATCCTTCGGGCGCTCCCTCAGCCTCCTCGCCGAGGGCGGCAGACGCGGGCTCGGCGCTCTCCGCGAAGCGCGCCCCGGCCGCACCGCCGTCATCGGTCGGCGGGCCAGCCTGCCGGTCCCGCTGCTCTCCCTGCTCCCGCCGAGCCCCGTCGCGCTCGGCGCTCATTCCGCGCGGCGGCGGCGCGATGCTCCACGCAGCGGCGGACAAACCGACCCACAGGCCGGCGATGGCGGCGGCCGCCACGACCCACGCGCGCGGCGGCCGTGGGTTCACCTGGACGCGAGGGGACACCGCTGGCCCATAGCTCATCGGGCCAACCCCCGCATGCGGGTGCGGGGGATCGGTGCGGCAAAGCGCCGCGGCGCGCGCGTCCTCGCTCCCCGAGGTCGCGAAAATCGCCGGGCGTCGGAGACGGAACGAAAGCTGCTGTGCTGCGGAGCAGGCCCATGAACGTGCACCGGACGAGCTTCGAACGCTACCGCGCCGCCCTCGCGGCGACCTCCCCTCTCTCCACGGAAGAGGAGCTCGCCCTCGCCCGGCGCTGGCGTGACGGCGACCTCGCCGCTGGCCACCGCCTGGTGAGCGCGTCCCTCCGCTTCGTCATCAGCGTCGCCCTGGAGTATCGCCGCTGGGGCACCCCCATCGAAGACCTCGTCCAGCAGGGCAACGTGGGGCTGCTCAAAGCCGCCGCCAAGTTCGATCCCGACAAGGGCTGCCGCCTCGTCACCTACGCCGGCTACTGGGTTCGCGCCGAGATCCGGGACTACGTGCTGCGCAACTACCGTGCCGTGCGTCTCGGAACGACCCGGACGGAGCGCCGTGCGATGCGCCTGTACCGCCGGCAGAGCTCCGAGAGCGCAGCAGCGCTCGCGAACAGCTCGGGCATGCCGCCAGCTCGCGCGGCCCAACTCCTGCCGCTGCTACGCCAGGGCGACGTCTCCTTCGACGGAAGCGCCGGCGACGCTCCGCGACGCGATGGCGGCCTCCCGGCCACGACCGAGACGCCGGAAACCGCGGCGATGCGCAACGACACGGTCGCCGGGGTGCGACGTGCCCTCCAGGAGTTGCTCCCCCGCCTGAGCCCCCGGGAGCGGCGCATCGTCCATGCCCGGCTGATGTCCGAGGAGCCGATGACGCTGGCGCAGCTCGGCGCAGAGATGGGCGTCAGCAAAGAGCGCGTTCGACAGATCGAAGCACGGCTTCGCGCCAAGCTTCGGACGTTGCTGTCCGAGTTCCGCCCGGCGGCCTAGAAACTGGGGGCGACCGAAACTATCCTCCCATGCTGACGGAGACGGGAACCCGCCCTCAACCCCTCGGGGGCGCAGCCTCCTCGGCCAAGCGATCGAGGAGGTCCGCCAGAGGCCGGGCAGGTCCCAGGCGCCATTCGCCGTTCCACATCGCGATCCGCTTCGCAAAGGGTTCGCCGAGCGCCAACTGCACCTCCAGGGCAGGACGCGGCTCGTCGGGCAGGCCCATCTCACGCAGAGGCCCCAGCAACCAGATGGCCGCGTAGCGCAAGGCCTCGCCCACGGCGCGCAGCTGCCTCGGACCGAGGGTGCTCCGACGCGTCGAAACCACGACCGCCCCGGGACTTCGAGACGTCACGATCCGCTCCCCGTTGCCAAAGAGCTGTAGGCGTCGGAGGCCGTGGATGTCAGAGTCCATGGAGGTCCAAGTGAGCAGGAAGTTCCCGCGTTGATCCGGCTGCTCGATCACACGATCGAGCATCATGACGAAGGGAAGATCCGCGGCGGAGGGGTCTTCGCCCGCGAGATGTGCGAGCCAACCCTCGGCAAACGCCAGGGCACGCTCGGCGTGAGGTAGCTGCGCCCGCAGCTCCGCGACGGCCTGGCGCCCCTGCGCCCCCATCAGGCCCAACGCATCGAGGGCCCGCCAGCCCAGCGTCGACTCGGCGCCCGACGAGAGAATGCGAGCGACCCGTCGGGCCGCGAACACGGCACCGCCTCGGCCGAAACGACGCAGTTGATCGATGAGGTCGCTGCCCCCCCTCAATAGCGCGGCGTCGAGCTGCGCCTCGGCGACCTCGTCGATGCCGGCGTCACGCAGCGAACGAGCCGTCGTCACGAGAAGCTCAGCGACCGCGGTGGTGGCCTCACCCCTGGGCTGCCACGCCTGCCCCCGCACGCTGGCTCGGACAGGATCGTACGCGAAGGCGATCGGCCAGCGCCCGGCTCCCCGCCGGTCGAAGGCGAAGGAGAGGTCAAGCCCTGAAGCCACCACCTTCCCGGGCAGCACGCGGGTGAACGCCTCGGGCGGGTGCAGGACGTTGACGTCCGCAAACGACACGCGGATCCAAGGTCGATGCGGCTTCGGCGGCGAGACGCGCAACGATCGCGGATAGGCCGGCTGAAAACCGAAGACCTCGACGGCCGCGTCCGACAGGTTTTCGCAGAGGAGCTCCAGCCGGACAGTCCCGCCCGACTCCGCCTCCGCAGGAACCCGCAGCCCGAATCGTACTCCTCCGTTGGCACTCCCCCAGTGAACGTTCACGGGACGAGCCTACAGCACATCTCAACAGCGATCGTCGATCCATCCGTGGACAGGGCGGGACCGGTGGCGCATCCACGAGCGAGGGAATACCGACCCTTGTCGAGGTGAGAGAATGGCGGCAGAGGGCGTGTGCAGAGCGCGGAGCGCCGACGAGGGGTTTGGAGAGGGGCTCTGGCAACGAACGGGAGCACGGCCATCGGAGCTTGACCCGCCGCGTTCGCCGGCCACAAGCTCGGCGCATGATCCGCTTGACCGGTCTCGCGCTGTCCCTCCTCTGCGTCGCCGCGTCGGCCTGCCAGCCCACGCTTGGCGAGTGCGCCACGGGAGAGGGCGCCGGCGAGGACCGCGAGGTGGTCTTCCTGGTCAACGGCAGCCCCGAAGACGGAACACCCTTGTATGCCGGCCAGGCGCTCCAACAACGAAGCTGCGGCAACTCCGGCTTCTGTCACTCGCAAGCGGCCACGGGCAACGGCCGCCGGGGCGCGCCCGCGGGCCTCGACTTCGATGTCTTTCCCGCATGCACTGACGAGGCCTCCTGCGACACCGCGATCGAAGGACCCCTCGAGCGGCTCCGCGAGAGCCAGCGACAGACCTACGACCACCGCTACGACATCTGGCGAACCATCGAGGATGGATCGATGCCCCCGGGAGCGGCCGGCGAGAGCGTGCTTGCCGACGATGTGTACTACCGAGACTTCGACCCGGACACGGGTACCTTCTCCAACCCACTCCCCGGGCTCGACACCGCCGAAGGCCGACGCATCTACCGCAACTGGCTCGCGTGCGGCGCCCCGGTCGTCGAGCAAGCGCGAGAAGCTGCCGCCGGAGAACGGCCCGGCGGCAGCTGCGCCAGCGTCATGGGGACGGTCGGCGACTGCCGCGTCCGCGCGGGCAGGATCGAGCCGCCGGACCCCAACTGGCCGTCGATCTTCGCGCGCATCGTGGAACCGCTCTGCGTGGAGTGCCACCGGGACGACGGGAACCCCTTCTTCGGGCCCTCCGACCAGCAGCTCGATCTCTGCCGGAGCACCCCGGCGGACTCGGGCCCCTGCGACCCGGCGGCGGTGCACGCGGCCCTGGTGGGGCAGGCGGCCGAGGGCTGTGGAGGCACGCTCGTCGCGCCGGGCGACCCGGACGCGTCCGTGTTCCTCGACAAGATGGGCGCAAGCCCGGGGTGCGGCGACCCGATGCCCCTCGGCGACGACGACGGGCTCGCGCCGGAGCTCCTCGCCCCCATCCGCCAGTGGATCCAGGACGGCGCGAGCCTCTGAAGGGGTGGCGACTGCTCGACGGGGCCATGGGGACGGCCCTGATCGCGCGCGGTCACCGGCCCGAGGCGATCGCGAACCTGCCGCTCACCCAGCCCTCGGCCGTGCGCGCAGTGCATGCCTCCTATCCGGAAGCCGACGCGATCACCGCATGCACCTTCGGCCTCTCGTTCACCCAAACGAACGCCAGCCGAGTCGCGGCCGCCGCCCTCGACCTGGCCCGGCGTGCTGCCGGCTCTCGGGTCGTCGTAGCGTCCCTCGGACCGGGCCCACGTCTGGTCGAGGCAAGCCGCGCGCTGGCGGCTGCCGACGTGCTCCTCCTCGAAACGTTCCGCTCCCTCGCGGCCCTCGAGGAGGCCCTGGCCCTGGTGTCCCATCGCCGGATCTGGGCAACGCTGAGCTTCGCTGAGGGACGCACGACCGACGGCTGGTCGCCCCGTGAGGCGGCCGAGCGCCTCGCAGGACGGGTCGAAGCGGTCGGCGCGAACTGCGGGGACGGGCTGGCGGCGACGACGGAGGCCGCCCTCGCGATGGTCGGCGCGGGCGTCCCGGTCCTCGGACGCCCCAGCGCAGGGGTGCAGACGAGCGCGCGACCGGAGGCGTTCGCGGCGGCGGCGCGACGCATGTGGAGCGCTGGCGTCACGTACGTCGGCGGGTGCTGCGGCATCGGGCCGGCGCACGTCCGTGCGGCCGCGCGGACGCGGCGGATGCGGGGGGAGCGCTGAAGGCCCGCAACGCACCCACCGCGCTCGAACAGGCAAGCCTCGACGACGAGTCGAGGGAACGCGACGAAGGACATGACCGTCGCGTCACTCGCAGCGCACCTCCTCGACCCTCAGCCCGGGCGGCGGGGTCTGGCGAAAGACCTCCGGCGCCGGCGGCGACGGGAGGATCTCGAGCTCCTTCATGCGCACGAGGGTGTCCGCCCCCGTATCCGGATCTTCAAAGCGCACGACGAAGGGAAAGGCGACGCCCCGCCCGTCGGGGTCCCGAGGATCGGGGACGACCCGATAGTCCTCGTACGTCGCGCGCCAGTCCACGCGTCCGTCCGAGTGAAACAGCGTGGAGCGACGCAGCCGCAGGTGCTGGCCTTCCGGGGGGGCGTCGCGGTCGGCGGCACGTGGCGACAAGACGATCTCCTGGCGCCGTCCGTCCGGCGCGCGCAACGTGATCACGTAGCCTTCTTCGCCGCACCGCATCTGTGGCTCTTCGGCAGGCAGGCGCGGTGTATCCCCCATGAGAAAGCGCGCCACGTCTTCGCCGCTCATCGCGATCCCGAGCAGGCGCTCGATGTTCGCAGGGCAGGTCGGCCCTCGAAGGAAACGATCGTCCCGCTGGTCGAGGAGCTGGAAGCTGGCCCCGTCGCTCGTGAGGATCGCCGCCGGCCCGAACTGAGTCATCGCATCGAAGCGCACCCGGTCCGGTCGTTCGAGGTACATCAGCACGGTGCCGCGGATCCTCCCTCGCTCGCCGCGCTGGTCGACCCGCGCCTCGGCCCGGATGGCCTGGACGGTGCGTCGCAACGAGCGGTGCATCCGGAGCGCCTTCGCTGGATCGGAGTGAGGAATCGTCGGACACGTCGGGCGTGGGCATCCGGCGAGCAGCGAGAGGAGAACGAAGCCCAACAGGCGCGCCATGGCGCCCGAGCCTACGCTCTCGCCCCGCCCTCCGCCACGAAGCGGCGTCCCATCGTCCCGGAACCGGCGGCCCGACCGGCGGTGAGCACGCGCGATCCCCTCGACGGGCCGCGCCGCTTGCAGTAAGTCATGAGCCGCGATGGACGACCTCGCCGAAGGCCAGCGGACCAAGCTCTTCGAGCGTTTCGGACGCACCTTCGAGGCGGGCACCCCGGTCTACTCCGAGGGAGACGCCGCCCACGAGTGCTACCTCATCGAGGAAGGCCGGGTGCGGCTGGTCAAACGCATCCGATCCTCGGAGCGAAGCCTCACAGTCCTCCGTCCAGGGGAGCTCTTCGGCGAAGACGCGCTCCTCGACGGGGCCGCGCGCGGAGCCACCGCCGTGGCTCTGACCGACCTCTCGGTCCTCGCCCTGGACCGGCAGACCTTTGCCGTACTCCTCTCGGGCAACCCCCAGGTGGCCGAGCGCCTCGTCGGCCAGCTCGTCCGGCGGCTGCGCGACGCGGAGGAGCAGCTCGAGAACGCCATGCTCCGCGACCACCCGTCGCGCATCATCAACACTCTGCTCCGCCTGGGCACGGCCGCCGGCGGCGACGGCCCTGTCTCCCTCGACATCTCGCCCCTGGAGCTCTCGAGCCGAGTGGGCCTGGACGTCGACGCGGTCAAGCGGGCGGTCCAGCAGCTCCGCGATGGTGGCTACCTGCGCATCGTGGAGGAGCGCATCGTCTTGCCGGACCTCGATGCGCTGCGGCGCCTCTACGACCTACTCGGCATGAAGGAAGAGGTGCGCGGCGGTGTTTCGTGAGTTATTTCGCAACCTTACAAGAAACGTCGGTATTCCGATGGAAGCTGACGGTGTCGGGGCAGGCCCTGTCTCGCGCTTGATCTCCCGCCCTACCCTGGGTAGATCCTCCCATCTCCCAACGGCCGCCTTGACGGTCCTCCTGTTGGCGCTGACGGCGTGCCCCGGTCGGGGACCGTCGAGTGAGGATATCCTTCGGTCGCGTCGTGAGCTCGAACTGGCTGCCGCCTTGCAACAAGAGAACAACATCCCTGGAGCCATCGGCCACCTGCGCACAGCGCTCGAGCTCGACGCCGAGAACGCCGAAGCGCACCTGCTGCTCGCGCTCATTCACTTCGTGAACCGGAACAACCCACCTCTCGCCGAAGAGCATGCGCGCCGCGGCGTGGAGATCCTCGTCGAACAGGAGCGCCACGGCTCGACGCTGGCGGAGGCCCGCAACATCCTCGGCACGATCCTGATCGCCCGCGGCAAGTACGAAGAGGCCGTCGCGATCCTCGAGCGCTCGGCGATGGACGACATGAACACCTCCCCTCATCTGGCCTGGGGCAACCTGGGGTTGGCGTACCTCGAAGCCGGCCGACCCGCCGACGCCGTCGAGCCCCTCGAAACGGCCGTACGGGCGCAGCCGCGCTTCTGTGTCGGCTACCATCGCCTCGGGCGCGCCTACTACGAGCTCGACGAGCTGGAACGAGCCGAGGCGGCCCTCGTCCAGGCCATCGAGGCCGACGAGTCCTGCGCGGACAACCCGCTGCTCCAGAACGCATGGCGCCTCCGCGGCGAGGTCCGCGCGCGCCTCGGACACCGGGACGAGGCCCTCGCGGACCTGGAGCGTTGCGTCGCGCTCAACCCTCGAACGGAGGACGGTGCCGCATGCCAACGACTGCTCGACCGCACCCCCACTCACCCAACGCCCGACGACGCTGGGGCGCAGGATCCTCCTTCGATCGAACCCTCTTCGGCCCAAGCTCAGCCAGCGCAAGGAGACGCCCGGTGAACGCCCCGCTCGACGGCTGGTCCCAGGAACCCGCCAGCTTCGAGACGCTGGGGGAATTCTTGCGTCGCGAGCGGGAGCTCCGATCGATCTCCCTCGAAGAGATCGCACGAACCACCCGCATCCCGCTGCGGACCCTCCGCTGCATCGAGCAGGACGAGTTCGACCACCTCCCGGGTCGGGTCTTCACGCGAGGCTTCCTGCAAGCGTACGCACAAGCTCTCGACTTGGACCCCGCACCCCTGCTGCAACGCTTCGATCGGAAGCGCCCGGCGACCGACGACGAGCTCGCTCTCGAAATCCGAGGAGGCGCGCCGGAGCGGGGACGCCGTTTCGGCATCGCGATCGCTGTCGTCGTGCTTCTGATCCTCTTCACCCTCGCCCTCTCCATCGTCTTGCGTCCTCGACATCGGCGCGCACCGGTCGAGCTCTCGGGAGACGGATCGATCGCCGCGCCGCTTCGGGGCTGAGCGCACGAGGGCGAGGGCGTGGCGAACGAGCGAGCCTGGGGCCGCGAGCGGAGTGTCGAGCTCGGGACCGGTCGCCGCCCCCGACGTACGCGCGCCTATCTTCTGCGGGCCATCGATTACCGCGACGCCGACCGCATCGTTACGCTTCTGACCCGCGACTTCGGGCGCCTGAGCGCGGTGGCGCGGAATGCACGACGCAGCCGGAAACGCTTCGGTGGCTCCCTGGAGAGCTTCATGGAGCTCGACGTCGAGTTGCGCTGGGGACGAGGCGACCTGGCGACCCTGGGCAGCGCCGCGGTCGCGCAGGCTCACCTCGGCCTGGTCGCCGATCTGCGCCGCATGCGCTGCGCCGGGGCGTGCCTCGAACTGGTTCGGCTCCTGGCGCCGGAACGCGAGCCCGAACCGCGCCTCTTCGAGGCCGTCGGTGCGATGCTCGAAACGATCGAGGCCAGCGCGCCAGAGGAGGCCGCCGACCGTGGCCTCTCCTTCTGCGCCCGCGCCTTGGCGATCGTCGGCTGGGCGCCGGACCTCGAGACCTGCGGCGTGACGGGGCGGAGGTGTCCTCCCGAGCAGCCAGCCTTCTTCGATCCGAAGCGCGGTACGATCGTGGCGCGCTCGGCCGGAGGCGGTCCACTGCTGCTGCACGGAGACACGCGGCGAACGCTCCGCGCGAGCTTCGAGGATCCCTCGCTCCGGATCGGCTGGAGTCCCCGAGCCCGACAAGAGGCGGCCGACGCCATCCGCGGGCTCGTCCGTGCGCACCTCGACCGCGAGCTATCGAGCGCCTGGGCCCGCGCCCTCGGAGGCTGAGCCGGCCCGAGCGAGTGCGATTTGCCCTGTGTTCTCCGGGCGTTGCACCGCGACAAGAACATTTGGGGGCCGCCCGGCGTCCGTCCAAGGTGGCGAGATGCCAAGGTTTTTTGCCAACTTTGTGCAGAGTGCGCACACTGATCACGGTGTGTGGCGACTCCTGACTCTGGCGCTCCTCGGGTTCGCGTTGCCGGCCAAGGCCTGGACTGGCGAGCCCGTCTGCGCCCTCGAGCCACCGCCGGAGCTCTCACTGCCGCTGAGCCTGGAAGCGCCCGAGCCGCCCCGGATGTGCATGCCGGTGCTTCGGGATCCGAACGGGGCCCAGGACTGGAGCGCTGAAGCTGCGCGGGAAGCGTGGCGGGCCCACCGAGCCCTCGCCGGCAGCGACCCGCAGGCGGCGTTGCTGCGGTTGCCGCTCCTCGAGGCAGCGCTGCCCCGGCTCGCCGACGTCTTCGCCCTCCGGCGCGGGGACCTGCTCTTCGAGCTCGGCCGGCCAACCGAGGCGGAGGCTGCGTATCGTCGGGCCTTTGAGGCGAGCATCGACAGCGACGTTCTTGTCCGTGCGCGCGTTGGCCGCGTACGTGCGCTCGTCGCAATGGGCCACCGCGACGCACCCAACGCGCTCACGCAGCTGCTGCGGCGCTACCCCGAGCTGCCCGAGGCACCCTTGCTCGAGCTCGAGCTCGCTCAGATGCGCGAACGCCAAGGGAAGCTCCGCGACGCGCTGCGCACCTACCGCCGGCTCGACGTGCGTCATCCGGGCAGCGCCGCCGCCGCCCGCGCCCGCGCCCGGCTCCAGGAGCTGCGCGACGAAGGCGTGCGCGTCCTCCCGCTCAGCCCCGCGCAGCAGGTGGAGCGCGTCGAACGGCTCGCGCGCCGCGGACCGCTGGACAGCGCCCGGGCCCAGCTCGCCGCGCTGCTGGATCGGCCCCCGCTCTCGCCGGCGTTGCGGGCGAGGGTCTACCTCACCGCAGCACGGCTCGCTCGACACGAGGGGCGCTGGGAAGAGGCCGAGGCTCTCCTTCGGCGCGCCCAGAGCACGGGGGCGCTGCCAAGCGACCCGGAGCAGCGCGCGCGCATCGCGGAGCGCACCACCGAGCTCGGGCGCACCCTCGCGGCACGGCGACGGGAGAGCGCCGAGCGGCAGCTCCGGCAGCTCCGGGCCGGTCGCCCGCTGCGGCGCATCGCCACGGGCCGCCTGCTCCGGATGGGCCGGGTCGCAGCCCGAGCCGCCCTCGGCGACACCGTCGACGCGATCGCCCAAGAGCTGCACCGCCGCGAGCTCCCAGCAGTGCTCCGGCTCCGAGCAGCCCTCGAGCTCGCGGGGGCGGCAAGCGACGAAACGGTCCTCGCCCTGCTCGATGGCCTCCACGAGCTCCAAGGCAGCCTCGGGGTCCGGGCGGCCTACCACCGGGCCCGCGCCTTGCAGCGGCTCGGCCGCTGGGCCGAAGCCGAGCTCGCGTTCCTCGACGTCCTCGCCCGGGACGACAGCCCAACGCCTTTCTATGCGATGTGGGCCGAGCTGCAGCTCGACGAGGTGCGCGCCTCCATGGTGGGCGCCTGCGGACCGCTGGCGACCTGTGACCTCGGCAGCGCCGGGACGCCCCCGACGACGGACCTCGCGACGGAGCCCGACGAACGCTCCGAGTACGCCGAGCGACTGCTCGCCGACGCCGCGATCGTCGGTCCACGGACGCCGGCGGAAGGCCTGATGGAGCGGCTGGTCCCAACGCCCCCAACGGAGGTCGACATCGAGGGCGCCCTCGCGCTCTTGGGTCCGATCGCCAAGGAACACGGCGAAGCGTACCCCTGGTTGGGACGCGCCGAGGACTACCTCCGCCTCGGCGAGGCCGAACTGGCCGGGCGCCAACTCTACGAGACGTTCTTGGCGTGGCGCGAGGCCTCCGGACGACCCATCCGCCGCGCCGGCCGGGAGTCCGTCGCGCGCGGAGCCAACCGCGGCCGCCGCTTCCTCGGATTCGCCCTCAAGCAAGAGCGCCGCGCCCTCGACGCCGCGGCCCGCTCCACCCTCAGCCAAATCGGCGAGCTGCTCGGAGACTATGGCGTCGCGACCGGCTTCGGGGGCTGGGACAAGATCCGTCAGCGGCCCCGCGCCTACGCCCCGCTCGTCGAAGCGGCCGCGAGGCGCCACGGCCTCGATCCCAACCTCTTGTTCGCCGTCATGCGCGTCGAGAGCGTCTACCAGAAAGAGATCGTCAGCTACGCAGGCGCCATCGGCCTCTGCCAGATCATGCCACGCACCGGGCAGCTCATCGCGCACGCGCGCGGCCGCGAGGAGTTCACCGCCGCGGACCTCCTGGACCCGGCGACCAACCTCGACTTCGCCGCCTGGTACCTGCGCTCGCTCATCGACCGCTTCGACGGTCGGCTCCCGCTAGCCATCGCGAGCTACAACGGCGGTCCCCACAACGTCCGGCGCTGGATGGCGGACCAACCCGAAGGGATGCCGCTGGATGTCTTTCTCGAGCACATCCCCTTCGACCAGACCCATCGCTATGTCCGGCGCGTCCTCACCCACTACCGCGCCTACCGAGCCCAACAGGGCTTGCCCATGGTCGCCTTGAGCACCCAGCTCCCGGAGCCGCGCACCGACCCCCTCGGGTTCTGACGCCGAAACGAGCGCCGTGATCAGCGGGCTCGGGCGCGCCACCGCTCCAGAGTGAGGCGGGGAAGCTCCGCTGTCATGCGGCTGATCCCAGGACCCACGAAGGGCGCACCGGCCCCCACCAAGTCCTCGAGCATCACCGTCGAGCGTCCATAGACACGAGCCCGCAGACGCGCACCGAAGTCGCCGAAGTCCTGCACGACGTAGTGCCAACGGTCGCCCGCCGCGTTCGGGAGGGAGGGATGCCGCGTCGTCCGCACGACGAGCGTCTGGGCGTCCGTCGGCAAGGCGCGCATGTTCTGGCGAAACTGTGGCGTGTAAGCGAAGAACTGCTCGGCGTTGCTGAAGTAGATCACCCGGACGACCGCCCCCAGCCGACGGAGCGCCGCGCCGATGCCGACGAGCGTCGTCGTCCCCGTCAAGTCGCCGGTGCGCGCCACGACACGTCCGTGAAGGAAGAGCTCGCGCACGTGGTCGTAGAGCGCCGCGTCCGCGAGCCAGCTCCCTGCTCGGCCTTCGCGGACCCGACCGATCTGCCGGGCCAGATAGTCCTGCATCTGCGCCCGCGTGCGTCGGTAGAGGCGCACGATCTGCCGCTCTCGGGACCCCTCGAAGACCTCGGCGAGGACCGCCACCGTCGCGGCTTCGCGCTCCGCGTCGAAGTGCGCCACGAGCTCGGCGGGCGTGGCGCTGCGCGGAACGAGCGCCCCATAAAGCTCGTGCACCAAGCCGACCCGGGCGTCGTAGTCGACGGCGAGAAGCAGCGACGCCCGAGCATAAGCCGCCAGGGTGTAGAGCTGATCGGCTCCGACCCCAAGGACCACGCCTCCGACGCCGTCCAGGAGCTCCGCGACCAGATCGTGCCGGCGCTCGTTGGAGCGGTAGTAGAACTCACGTGGCGGCGGGATACGCTCGCTGGGGAGCGCCGCGAGAACGGCACGGGCCTCCTCAGGGAGGGGCGCGGACGCGCGGCCCAGAACGCCCGCGGTCGCCGACGAGCCCAGGCAGGCGTCGTGCTCGCGAAGGGTCGACGCCTCGGCGCCGGACCCATCGCACGACTGGCCGCGAGCGAGCTCAGGCAGGGCGACGCAAACGAGCGTCCAGAGCAGCAGCCACCGCATGGGCCCGACGATGCCCTCGGAGGCAGCGCCCCGTCCAGCGTTTCAGCCGCGCGTCAGCGAGCGCGCGCAGCGAAAGCCGTAGCGGTGGTGGGCGCCGTTCGCCGGGGGCTTGCCGCGGCGAAAGGTCCCTGTCGCGTGGTCGATGGGCCACCACCAAGAGCCGCCCCGCACGACCCTCAGCCGCCGATCGCACTCGGCCTCACCACCACAGGGACCCTTCGGTTCCTCGCCGGCGCAGGCATCGCCGCACTCGCCAGCGCAGCCGCGATAGCAGGGCGCGTACCAGTCGGCAGTCCACTCGTCCACGTTGCCGGCCATGTCGTGCAGCCCCCAAGGACCGGGAGGCAGGGTGCCGACCTCGCGCGTGGTCTCGGTGCCGCACCCATGACCCCGAGCGTCCCGGACGTGGGCATGGACGCAAGGCCGGGCGGCGCTCTCGCCCCAGGGAAAGCGGGTGTTGGCCGGCCCGCGCGCGCCACGCTCCCACTCGGCCTCCGTCGGCAAGCGGCGACCGCGCCAACGGCAGTACGCGTCGGCGTCCGCCCACGTCACGGCGACCACCGGCTGCCGCGCGCCACGAAACCGGCGGTACGGAAAGGGGGGCCGGCACGGACCTGCTTCGACACAAGCCTGGTAGGCCTGGTTGGTGACCTCGTGGCGCTCCATGAGGAACGTCTCGACGAAGACCTCTTCGGCCGAGCCCTCGTTCGGGTGGGCGTCGCTGCCTCGAACGAACCAGCCTCCGCCAACGCACGCCAAGTCCTCCGGCAGCGAGGCTGGACAAGGACGCGGCGCGCGGCGCCCGGGGAGAGTCGGGGGCATCTGGACAGCCTCCGTCCGCTCAGGTCGGACCCGCGGCGCGGACTCGGCAGGCCCCTCGGCCGAAACCGCGGAGGACAGCGGTGCATCCGCGGGTGGCTGCCGTCGCACCTCCTCGATGCCCCTGCGCTGCGGGACCGGGGCAGCACGCTGACCCCTCGCGTCCGCGCCGCAGGCGAGGGCGAGCACCAACGCCCCCAGGGTGAGCGCTCGACGAGGAAGCGCTCCCTTCACTCCACCATCCTCAGCGCCACCGCGCCGGAGGCCGTGTTCCTTCGATGCGTCTTGCGAAAACACCGCTCTCGTCTTCTCCTCACAGCGATGCCCGGGGTGTATCTCAGGTGAGCGACGCGGTCGACGCCGTCGTCGTGGGCGCGGGGCTGGTTGGCGTCGCCTGTGCTCGGCTGCTCGCTCGCCAAGGCCGCGAGGTGATCGTCGTGGAGCGGCACGGGCGCGCCGGATGCGAGACCTCCAGCCGCAACAGCGGCGTGATCCACGCTGGGCTCTACTACCCGCCCGGGAGCGTGAAGGCGATCACGTGCGTTCGCGGGCGGGAGCTCCTCTACGAGTACTGCGCCAGGCGAGGGGTGCCGCATCGGCGAACGGGCAAGCTCGTCGTCGCCGTCGACGAAGGCGAAGCCGAGGGTTTGGTCGCGCTGGCCCACAACGCCGAACGGAGCGGCGTAGCGGTGGCGCTGCGCGATCGGCGCTGGCTTGCTCGCCGAGAGCCCGCGCTGCGCGGCGTCCTCGCCCTCGATGTCCCATCGAGCGGCGTCGTCGACCCCCACGCGCTGTTGACCGCGCTCAAGGCGGACGCCACGGACGCCGGCGCCGTGTTCGCCTTTCGCACAGACGTGCGGGCGCTCGAAGCCGCATCGGAAGGGTGGACCGTGGTCGCAGGCGAGACCACGGTGCGCGCGCGCCTCGTGATCAACGCAGGAGGGCTCGGGGCCGATCAGCTCGCGGCAGCGGCCGGCTGCGACGTAGAGGCCCTCGGCTGGACCCTCCACCCCTCCAAGGGTTGCTGGTTCGACGTGGCCCCGCGTGCGCCGCAGCCGCGCCGCGCGCTCGTCTACCCAATGCCCGTCAGGGGCGGCCTTGGTATCCACCTGACCCGCGGCATCGACGGCCGGCTGCTCGCCGGCCCGGACGTTCGTCCAGCGCGCCTGGGCGACTACGACGTCCCCACCGAAAGCGCCCTCACCTTCGCCCGCGCCGTCGCCCGCTACCTGCCGGGCCTGAAGGCCGAGCACCTGAGCCCCGCCTATGCTGGGCTGCGACCCAAGCGGCGCACCGACGGTGGGTTTGCGGACTTCGTGGTCGAAGAACGCCCCGCAGGCGTCGTTCAACTCGTCGGGATCGAGTCTCCGGGACTGACGGCGGCGCTCGCCCTTGCCGAGCGCGTGGGAGCCCTTGCATTGGCCCACGATTGAGGGGACATAACGGACGCTGCTTCGCCCGCGCCGACCGCGGACGGAGAGGCTCGAAGGAGACAGCCCATGGCTCATCAAGTCGTCATCATCGGTTCAGGCCCCGCGGCCCACACCGCCGCCATCTACACAGCCCGCGCGGAGCTCTCCCCCGTGCTCTTCGAGGGGTTCATGGCCGCCGGCGTCGCCGCAGGAGGACAGCTCACGACGACCACGGAGGTCGAGAATTTCCCCGGCTTTCCCGACGGCATCCTCGGCCCCGAGCTAATGGACCGGATGCGAGCGCAGTCGCTTCGTTTTGGAACGGAGATCGTCACGGAGACCGTGACGGAGGTCGACCTCTCGACCCGCCCGTTCCGCTACAAGACCGACAGCCAACAGGGCGAGGCCGAGACGCTCATCGTCGCGACCGGCGCGACGGCGCGGCGGCTCGACGTGCCGGGCACACGAGACGGCGAGCTCTGGATGAAGGGAGTCAGTGCCTGCGCCGTCTGCGATGGGGCCCTGCCCATCTTCCGAGACAAGCCGCTGGCGGTGATCGGCGGCGGCGACAGCGCCATGGAGGAGGCCACCTTCCTGACGAAGTACGGCTCAAAGGTCTACGTGATTCACCGGCGCGACGAGCTGCGGGCCTCCAAGATCATGCAGCAGCGGGCGCTCAACAACCCAAAGATCGAATTCGTCTGGTCCCACCAACTCAAGGAGGCGAAGGGGTCGGACCTGCTGGAGTCCATCGTGCTCGAGAGCACGAAAGACGGCTCGACCCGTGAGCTGGCCGTCAGCGGCCTCTTCTTCGCCATCGGGCACGAGCCCAACACGGGCTTCCTCGCGGGGCAGCTCGACCTCGACGCCGACGGGTACATCGTCACCAAGCCCGGCACGACGGAGACGAGCGTCGAAGGTGTCTTCGCGTGCGGCGACGTCCAGGACAAGAAGTGGCGTCAGGCCATCACCGCGGCGGGGACCGGCTGCATGGCGGCCCTGCAGGCAGAGCACTTCCTGGCGGCCGGCCGCTGATCGCCGCCGACCCGACGCACGAGGCCGGCTGCTCGCGCCGGAGCCGGGAGCGTTCCTCGGACCTCTACCGGCGCCGCCCTACCCGCCGCCGTCGCTTGCGTTCGACGGCCACGGCTCTCCTGCGACGGACCCGCTCGGACGGCCTGCGACCGGCGAGCGGCTCCTGCTCGCCGAGGGGCTCCTCGAAGGCGCCCGGAGCGTATCCCAACTCGAAGATCGTCACCTCGCGCTTCGAGCGCTCGCCCACCCTCAGGGGCACCACCGCCGCGCCGATGCCGGCCCCCACGTAGACCGCACCAGGCGCCTCGGTTCCGCGAGGGTCGCGCCGACCGTACAGACCGTGCACGTACTTGTGACCCGCGATTCGGCCGACGGCCAACTCGTGCAGCCTCGCCAGCGTCACCTGACCGGCGTGCGTGTGCCCGGAGAGCACGAGCGGGACGCCCTGCGCCCAGAGCGCGTCGGCCTCTTCGGCGATGTGCGACAGACCCACGGTCGGCCGGGCGGCGCGCAAGCCCTTGCACGCTTTCCGCCAGTCCGCGTGCCCCGTATAAGCGTCGTCCAGGCCGACGACCTGAAGACGCTGGCCGCGAAGGGTGATCGTGGTCCAGGCGTTGTCGAGGACTTCGGCGCCCGCCCGCCGCAAAGCCCAGCGCACCTCCCGGTCGCCGCTCCAGTAGTCGTGGTTGCCGAGCACGGCGAAGACCGGCGCATGGAGGCTGGCGACGACGTGCGTGAGCGCGTCGAGGTGCATCTGCGAATGGCAAACGAAGTCGCCGGTGATGAGGACCGCGTCGGGCTGTGCCGCGTTCGTGAGGCGAACCGCCTCGATCTGGACCTCCATGGGGGTCACGCGCCCGACGTGCAGATCCGTGAGGTGGGCGACCCGTAGGTCCAGCGCGCCGACGTGTTGGCGGGGGCCGGCAAAGCGACGAACGCGGAATTGCCGCCCCACGTCTCTCTTGCGGGGCCAGCGACCCAAGGTCCGAACCAGCGCGCCGATCTCGGTGGGCTCGGGCGACGACACCACCGCAGGTTAACCACCCGGCTGGGGCTTGTCAGGGGGCGACCCGCCCTTGCGCCGCGCTCCCTTTCGCACGAGCCCCGAGACGGGCACGTCGGGGCGTCGGCGCGAGCGCGATGCGAGCCCAAGCTTCCAGACGAGGTAGACGAAGGCGCCGGTGACGACGAGCCCTGTGAGCAGCCCCTGGACGCTCACCCGGTCCCCCAGCCGAGCGCCTCCCCCACCCGAAAGACAAGCCAGGAAGCGACGTAGGCCAAAGCGCTCATGTACGCGAGCATCAGCAGCGGCCAACGCCAGCTCCCGGATTCGCGCCGCACCACCGCGACCGTGCTCATGCATTGGCAGGCGAAGACGAAGAACACCATCAGCGCCACGCCCGTCAGTGGCGTCATGAGCGGGGTTCCGTCGGCACGGGTGGCCGCGCGGAGCCGCTGCCTCAGCGTGTGGTCGGCCTCGTCGACCTCGCCGCCCACTCCGAACACGATGCCCAAGGTCGACACGAAGACCTCCCGCGCGGCGAACGCGCCGATCACGCCGATCCCCAGACGCCAGTCCATGCCCAACGGCTCGATCACCGGCTCGATCAGCTTGCCCAGGCGGCCGGCGGCGCTTCGCTCGAGCTGGTCGGCTGCCTCGCGCCCGTCCAACGTCTCGAGCCGCGCGCTCAGCTCCGGCTCGACGAGCGTGGCCCGCGCGTCCTCCCGTAGCGCCGCGTAGCGCTCGGCCACCTCCGCGTCCTTCGGGTAGCTCAACAGGGCCCACAAGACGATGGTCAGCGCCAGGATGATGGTCCCCGCGTCGACGAGGAACGAACGGACCCGCCCCCAGGTCGTCGTCAGGAGATTGCGAAGGAGGGGCCACCGGTAGGGCGGCAGCTCCAGCACCAGAGTCGGCCGCGGGCCACGCAACACTGTCCGCCGCAGGACGGCGGCCGCGCCGAGCGTACCGGCGAGGCTCAGCGTGTACATCGCCAGCAGGACCAGGGCGCCCACACTCAGCGGGCCGACCCGCGCCTCGCTGGCAAAGACGGTCGCCGTCAGCAACACGTACACGGGCAAGCGAGCACTGCACGACATCAGCGGCAGGGCCAGCATCGTCACCAGGCGGTCCTTGCGATCGGCCAGCGTGCGCGTCGCCATGACGGCTGGAACGGCGCACGCAAAGCCGCTCAGCAGAGGCACGAAGGCCTTCCCGTGCAGCCCGACGCCCTTCATGAGGCGATCGATGACGAAGGCGACGCGGGCGAGGTAGCCGGAGTCCTCGAGGAAGGTGATGAAGAGAAAGAGGATGGCGATCTGCGGAACGAAAACGACCACGTTGCCGACGCCAGCGACAACCCCGTCGACGAGCAGATCGTGAAACGGCCCCGGCGCCAAGAGGTGTCCGACCAGGCTCTGAAGCGCAGCAATCCCCTCCTCGATCGCACCGACGAGGGGCTCCGACCAGCGGAAGAGGGCCTCGAACACCAGGAGCATCGTGACGGCGAAGACGACGAGGCCAGCGACCGGGTGAACGAGCACGGCGTCGATTCGGTCGGTGAGCGCGCGGGGGTTGCCGTCGCCCCGCTGCACCTCGGCGCAGACGCCGTCCAGGAAGCGATAGCGCGCCGCCACGACCGCTTCGTCGAGATCGATCCCCGCCGCCCTGGCAGCAGCGCGAACCTCGCGCACCCGGGCGCGAACGGACGGCTCCACGTCCAGCTCGTCCTCGTCGTCCACGCTCATGAGCACCCAGGCCGCCCAGGCTCGAGCTGAGACCCCTGGCGGCGCGAGCTCCGCAAGGGAAGCAAGGGCGTCCTCGGCGGGGCCATAGTCGATGTGGAGGGGCTCCGGCGGCGCTCCAACCAGGCGGTCGGCGACGGCCTGTGCCAGGGCCTGGACGCCTTCCCCGCGGGACGCGACGAGCTCGACCACCGGCGCGCCGAGACGAGCCGCCAGCCGCTCCCGATCGATCTCGACGCCCGCGGAGCGAGCCTCGTCCATCATGTTGAGGGCAACGACGGTCGGCACCCCTGCCTCGAGGACCTGCAGGACCAGGTAAAGGCTGCGCTGCAGGGCGGTCGCGTCGACGAGCGCGACGACCGCCGCCGGAGCGCTGTCGAGTACGGCATCGGCGGCGATGCGTTCCTCCGGCGAGCGCGCCGAGAGGCTGTAGGTGCCGGGAAGGTCGACCCACTCGACCGCGACGCCACCCGGCAAGACGCGGCGGGCCGTCCGCCGCTCGACGGTCACGCCAGGGAAGTTGCCCGTCCTCGCTCGGGTCCCGGCGAGGCGGTTGAAGAGCGTGGTCTTCCCCGCGTTGGGGTTGCCCACGAGGAGCACGACGGCCGGGGCCGCGGACGCCTCGGCCGCGCCGGCGGCCGAGCTCACGGAGCCAGCTCTTTGGCGACCGCGGCGGGCGCGGCGGCGCCCCGAGCACTCGCGAGCTGCTCGACCTCGATCGTGGCCGCCTCGTCACGACGGATGGACAGCGCGTAGCCGCGGAGACGAAGCTCGATCGGATCGCCGAGGGGTGCGCGCCGGACCACCTCCACGCGGGTGCCCGGCAGCAGGCCCAGCTCGAGCAATCGGCGGCGAAGCGCCCGTGGAGAGCTCACCTCGCGGACGATGGCGTGGGTTCCCACAGGCAGCTCGGCAAGCGCACAGCTCATACGCCGTTATTGATAGTCACTTTCAACAAACGGGCAAGGCGAGCTGTGAGAAATCAGGGGCGATCGAAACGCAGGACGTAGTCGAACACCCGCACGTCCTCGGTGGTCGAGAGGCTCACGAGAGCCTCGTTCGGCAGCCCGGTGGCCCTCAGAACCGGGCAGCCGTTGCCCGCCTCGACGGCACCGACGGCGAGGGTGTCGCGGCCATCGGCGCTCAGGACCCGGAGCTCGAACAGGGCCGTGTCGTCCGGACACGGCGCCCCGCCGACCGCACGCATCTCGATGTTGAGCGCGCCGTCCGAGGTCTGCACCGCGTAGATGTCCACGTCGCACTCCGTTGCGAGCTGACCGACGACGTCGAGCGGCTCCGAAGACGAGCGCACCGCGTTGGCTCCCGTGAAATCGTCGTTCGGTTCCCGCTCGCCGCGAGCGCCCGGTGAGAGCTCCACGCGGCACTGGCCATCGCACCCATCGCCCGGCTCGGTGTTGCCGTCGTCGCAGGTCTCGCTGTGTTCGAGCACCCCGTCACCGCAGGTCGGACGCACGGCCAAGAGCTCGTAGACGCCACCGGGTCCGGGCACGCGGCTGTCGACACCGACGAAGAAGACCCCGGCGCGAGGCGCGACGAAGGTGAGGTGCTCGTCACGGTCGTCCCCGCAACGGTCGATCCCGTCGCCGGGGCCACAACGCCGTGGATCGCACGCGGAATCGAGCACGTAGATGGCCGGATCGAGGCCGGCAGCGCCGGTGTTGCGGAGGTGGAAATGCCACTTCTCCCCTGCCTCCATGGATACGGCGAAGAAGGCGTCCGCACCCGGAGTACGGCTCCCGGTGCACGCATCGAGATCGTCGATGTCGTCTCGGAAGCCGGAGAGATCCACGATGGCCTCGTCGAAGCTCTCGGCGATCCTGGGAACCTCTCCAACGCAGCTCTCGGCGAGGGCGAGGACGACGCCGCCGTCGAGGCCGCCGTCGAGTAGCTCGCGCGGGAAGAGGTCGCACCCCAGCAGCACAACCAGAGAAAGGCAAGAGGCGATGCGTGTCATCGGGCCAGATACGGGTTGGTCTCGAGGGGTGGGGGAGTCGGCCTGGGGCTTCGTCGCCGGTCGGGGCGGGGCGGGCGCCGCGGCGTCGCTGCTGTGGCCCGCCCTGGCGCCTCGGCCTCGAGCGCCTCGTCGGGATCCTCGCTAGCAGGCGCCTCGGCCTCGAGCTCCTCGGCCTCGAGCGCCTCGGCCGCGAGCTCCTCGGCCTCGAGCTCCTCGGCCTCGAGCGCCTCGGCCTCGAGCGCCTCGGCCTCGAGCTCCTCGGCCGCAGGTTCCTCGGGCCCAGGCTCGCCGAACGGGGATACGACAACAGCGTCGCGCTGCCCTGCGGAACCCCGCGTGTCCGCCTCGTCGCCCCGCGACGCGACCGCAAACGCCAGGCCCAAGAGCGCGGCCCCAGTCGCCGCGAGGGCCGCGGCCCAACGCATCCAGCGCTGCGGGGACTCGACGACGGACGCGATCTTCCCGCCGGCCCCCTGACCGGCCTCGTCCACCCGCGGGTGCGAGGCCGAGGTCGCGGTGAGGGCGAGCTCATGCGCCGGCATCTCGTCTGCTGAACCGGGCGCAGGCGCTGAGGCCGCGGGATCGCTCCGCGGCGTCTCGTACCACGGCTCCGAAGTCGGCTCGGCGGCCGCGCGTGCTTGCGCCTGCAGCCGCGGCACGTCGTAGATATCGCTGCTGAGCATCGGCTCGGCAGGGGTCTGCCCCAGACTCCCAACGTGCGAACGGATCGCCGCGCGCCGCTTCTCGATCGCGTCCGCGAAGAGGGTCGCCACCGCGTCGGCCACCTCGTGACGAGAGGCCAACCATCCCTCCTGCGAGGCCACCCGTTCCAGGGCGTCGGCGAGAGCGCGAGCCGAAGCCGTCCGCCCGTCGAGATCGCGCTCCAGCGCCCCCATCACCACCTCGTCGATGGACGATGGGAGCCCTTCGTGGCGCGATGAGGGTGGGTCGATGGGTGCGTTGCAGACCTGCAGGAGCGTGACCGCAGCGCCGCCCTCCGGCGACTGGAAGAGCCGGGTACCGGCCAAGATCTCCCACAACACGACCCCCAGCGCGAAGACGTCGGCGCGGGCGTCGAGATGCTCGCCACCGCGGGCCTGCTCCGGTGCCATGTAGCAGGGCTTGCCCTTGAGCATCCCTGGACGCGACGAGGTGATCCGCGCCGCCGCGCGCGCGACCCCGAAGTCCGTGATCCGCCCTGCCCCGTCGGTGCCGACGAGGATGTTCTGAGGCGAGACGTCCCGATGCACGATGCCCAGCGGCTCCCCCTCGTCGTCGGTGAGGCGGTGCGCCGCGTCCAACCCGGCGCACGCGTCGAGAAAGATCCGCATGCCGACCCGCGCTCGCTGCCGCGGGTCCTCCAGACGCCCCAGGAGTTGGTCGAGCGAGAAGCCGTCGACGTACTCCATCACGAGGTAGTAGCCGAGCGGCGAGTCGCTCACATCGACGATGCCGACGGCGTTGGGGTGATGCAGCCGCGCAGCGAGCCGCGCCTCGTCGAGCAACATCGAGACGAACTGGGGCTCGTCGGCCAGGTGGCGGTGCAGGAGCTTGAGCGCGAAGAGCCGCTGAAAACCCGCCACGCCCTCAAGCCGTGCGAGGTAGACGGTGCCCATGCCGCCGCGGGCGATCTCGGCGACGATCTCGTAACGGCCGAGCTTGCGCCGCGACGAACGAGCCGCCTCGGCGAGGTCGCTCACCGGTACCCTCCGAAGCGGCGGACGAAACCAACGGCGCCCCCTTCCGGTGAGAACGAGAGGGTCGGCACCCAGGCGTTGTCCCGATCTGAGCTGCGGGCCGAGCTTGGGCCGTCGTCGCGCCAGTCGGTGGCCAACACCGCGATGAGGAGCGTGCCGAGAGCCGCGAGACCCGTGGCCGCACCCAGCAACCCCGTCCGCCGAATCTTGTCCTGACCGCGCTCGTAGAGCTCGCGGGTCGGGTTGGCCTGGTAACTCTCGCTCGTGTCCAAGAGGCTGGCGACGGACCACACGAGCGCGGCTCCGAGCACGGCCGTCACTCCAACACCGACATAGGTGACGGCCGGCGGCCATCCACGCCTCGACGGCCGCGCGAGACGCCGAGGCTCGCGGCGGAAGGCACCGCGAGACGACGCGCCAGCTTCGGGCTCCGCGGTCGCCGGCTCCACGGTCGTCGGATCCGCGCTCCCCGCCCCTGTCGCCGGATCCGCGGTCGCCGGCTCTTCGGTTGGCGGCTCCGCGGCGCCCGTCGGCGCCGGCAAGTCGAGCTCCACCGTGCGCACCTCACCGGCCGCGACGTCCACGGTGGCCGTCGCCTGGCCTCCCCGGTCGAAGTCCGCGCGCAGCGTGCGGGCCCCCGGCGAGACGAAGAGCTCCATCTCGCGCACGGACTGAAGCGACACGAGCGCCCCGTCCACGGACACCCCGCAGCTCAGCGCGCATCGCACGCGGATGCGCGCCAGCCCATCCTCGTTCTCGCTGAGCACCTCCTGCGCCAACGCACGGGTCGCAGAGTCCGTGGCGTAGCGGGAAATGGCCTCCAGGCTGAGGGTGGCGGCACGCGCCAGAGCTCCCGCCGCGCGGTAGTTGCGAATCGCCGCGCGCAACGCGGCAGGAGCCGGCGCCGCTCGATGAGCAACCTCGAAGAGGTTCGCCGCGCGTTCGTACTCGCCGGCGAGCTGCGCCCGTTGTCCCTCCTCGAAGGCCCGAGCCGCCGCTCGGACGTCAGGCTCTACCTGCGCCTCGCTCCGCGACGCAGCCACGACGAGCGCTGCGGCGAGGCCAACCGCGATGAGGGTACGAGACACGAGGAGGCTCCACGTCCGAGCATATCGGAAGGGGCACTCCGACGCCACGCCGCGCGCACGTACGCGCGGCTCCGATATCGCCTCCCCCCGGAGGGCGTTATGCTCGCCGCATGCTTCAGTTCTCCGGAGACCCACAGCTCGCCGAGCAACAGATGCGCGCCATCATCTTTTACCTGACCACGTTCGGGTACATCGACGGGGACTTCGACCAGAGCGAGCGCGAGTTCGTCCGCGACTACATCGAAAAGCTCGTGCGGCAACGGGTGCGGGCGGGGATGCCCTCGGCGACCCCACAGGTGCATGAGGAGCTCAGCCGGCGCTTTACCGCACACTTCCACGAGGTCTTCGAGAACATCGACGCCTACGTGCGCGACCTCTTCACCGAAGCCGTCGCTCAAGACGAGAACCAGGACGCCTTCATCCACGCCAAGCTCAAGCTCAAGTGCTTCGAGCTCTTCCAGAGCTTCGACGCAGAGAACCAGCGTATCCTGCTGGACGCGGTGGACGAGCTCATCGCCGCGGACGGGCAGGTGCACCCGGCGGAAGAGAAGTTCCGAAAGGAGCTGGCGCAGCTCTTCGACGAGCACATCGAGATCGAGCTCGAGGACGAAGACTCGGCGCGACCGACGATCGTCGATCCGGTGCCTCGAACGCCCGCCAAGGACGACCACCCCTTCTTCGGGCAGTTCGAGCACCACTACTCCGCGGACAAGCAGAAGATCCTCAAGCAGCTCGAAGCCGACCGGAGGCTCCTCGACCGCGTCATGGCGGAGCTCGCCGAGCAACGCGCGGCCGGCACGGGGAAGCTCTCGGGTGTCGCGCGCGTGGATGCCTTCCGCGGCCAGGAACCCTTCCTCGACGGCCACGTCTACGTCCACCCCGCCCAGCCCGGAGGGCCCGGCTACGAGCTCACCGTCCTTGGCGACCTGCACGGATGCTACAGCTGCTTGAAGGGTGCCGTCCTGCAGGCCGACTTTTTCGAGAAGGTCGCCGCCTACCGCAAAGATCCGAGCGCTCACCCCAAGCCGCTGCTCGTGTTCCTCGGAGACTACATCGATCGGGGGCTATTCAGCCTCAACGGCGTCTTTCGTACGGTGCTCCAGATGTTCCTGACGGCGCCCGAGCACGTCTACGTGCTCCGCGGCAACCACGAGTACTACGTCGAGTACAAGGGGCAGATCTACGGCGGCGTCAAGCCGGCCGAGGCGATCAATACGCTCAAGCCCTACGTCCCCATCGATGTGTTCCGCGACTACATGCGGCTGTTCGAGGCCTTGCCCAACGTCCTCGTCTTCGACCAGGTGTTCTTCGTGCATGCGGGTATCCCACGAGAGAAGACCCTCAAGGAGCGCTGGCAGGACCTGTCCTCCCTGAACGATCCGGACCTGCGCTTCGAGATGATGTGGAGCGATCCGAGCTCCGCCGATGTGATCCCGTCGACCCTACAAGAGCAGTCGGCGCGATTCCCCTTCGGGCGCCTCCAGGCGGCCCATTTCCTCCAACGCATCGGGTGCTCCACCCTCGTGCGGGGTCATGAGAAGGTCGACGACGGCTTCGCCCGCACCTACGACGACGAGCAGGGGACGCTCATCACGCTCTTCTCGGCGGGCGGCAAGGACAACCAGGACCTGCCCCCGAGCTCGAGCTACCGGAGCGTGACCCCCAAGGCGATGACGCTGACCTGGAAGGATGGCGAGATGCAGATCACGCCCTGGGACATCGACTACGCCCACTACAACGATCCCGACCGAAACGCCTTCTTCAGAGCCCCCATGGAGCTCGAGCACCGGACCTGAAACCGTCGCCACCCCGAGCCGTTCAGGCGTTCAGCAGAGCAGGCGCTCGGCCTCTTCGACGACGCGCGCCGCCGTGATCCCGAGCTTCTCGTAGAGCGTCTCGTAAGGCGCGGATGCGCCGAAGCGCTCCAGGGTGACGAAGCCGCCGTCCCCAACCCAGCGCTCCCAGCCCTGCCGTACGCCTGCTTCGACGACGACCCGTGCACCCACCGCGGGAGGCAGCACCTCGTCGCGGTAAGCCTGCGGCTGCGCGGCGAAAAGCTCCCAGCAGGGCATGCTCACCACCCGCGTCGCGACGCCTTTGGCCGCCAGGATCTCCGCCGCGTCGAGAGCGATGGCGACCTCGCTGCCGCTGGCGATCACGAGGACCTGCGGCTCGCTCCCGCCACGGTCCGTCAGCACGTACGCGCCGCGATGCAGCCCCGTCGCCGCGCCCATCCCGGCGCGGTCGAAGGTCGGCACGTTCTGGCGCGTGAGCACGAGGGCCGCGGGCCCCCTGCACTTCATGGCGGCGATCCACGCTTCGCGGGTCTCGTTGGCGTCTGCCGGACGCAAGACCGTGAGCCCCGGGATGGCTCGCAACGACGCCAGCGTCTCGATGGGCTGATGCGTCGGTCCGTCTTCCCCCAAACCGATGGAGTCGTGGGTGAACACGTAGCGCGTCGGCAATCCCATGAGCGCCGCCATGCGGATCGCCGGTCGCATGTAGTCGGCAAAGACGAGAAAAGTGGCGCCAAAGGGGACGACTCCCCCGTGAAGCGCCATCCCGTTCATCGCCGCGCCCATGGCGTGCTCGCGAACGCCCCAGTAGACGTAGCGCGGCGGAACCCCCTCCCCCTCCGGGCGGAAGCAGTCGTCGCTGATCTTGGTCTTGTTGGACCCCGCCAGGTCCGCCGACCCCCCGACGAGGTTTGGCACCGCCGCGGCGATCTGCATCAGCACCTTTCCGCTCGAGGCACGGGTCGCCATCCCCTTGGGATCCGGCTCGAAGCGCGCCAACCCTTCCTCCCACCCTGGGGGCAGCTCACCGCTCAGAGCCGCAGCGAGGCCCGCGGCCGCCTCCGGGTTCGCCTCGGCCCACGCCGAACGCTTCTCCTCCCAGCGGCGCCGCGCCTGCGCCCCCCGCCGAAGGATCGCCGCGCGGGCCTCCTCGAGCTCGCTCGGCACATAAAACGGCTCGGCGGGCCACCCCATCGCCACCTTCGTGGCGGCGATCTCCTCCTCGCCGAGCGGGGCCCCGTGCGCGGCGGGGGTGTCCTGCTTGTGAGGCGCGGGATAGCCGATGATCGTCTTGACACGGATGAAGCTCGGCCGCGGATCCTCCAGCGCCTGCCGCGCGGCCTCCTCCAGTGCGCCGAGATCGTTGCCATCCGCCACGCTCGCGGTGTGCCATCCGTAGCTCGCAAACCGCCCGACAACGTCCTCGGTGAAGGTCAAGCTCGTGCGACCGTCGATGGTGATCTCGTTGTCGTCCCAGAAAACGACAAGGCGCCCGAGCTTCAGGTGCCCCGCGAGGGACGCCGCCTCCGACGCGACGCCCTCCATCAGATCGCCGTCCGAAACGATGACCCAGACGCGGTGGTCGAAGAGCTCCTCGCCAAAGCGGCGCGCCAGATGCCGCCCGGCCATGGCCATGCCGACAGCGTTCGAGATACCTTGGCCGAGCGGTCCGGTGGTCGTCTCCACCCCCGGCGTATGGAAGACCTCCGGGTGCCCAGGCGTCTTGCTTCCCCACTGGCGAAACGCCTTGATGTCGTCGAGGCTCAGGTCGTAACCGCTGAGATGCAGCAGCGAATACTGAAGCATCGAGGCGTGGCCGCAGCTCAACACGAAGCGGTCGCGCCCGACCCACCGGGGCTCGCGAGGGTCGTGCCGCATGAGCTTGGAGTAGAGCAGCCAGCCGAGGGGCGCGAGCGCCATGGGCGTGCCCGGGTGGCCGCTCTTAGCCGCCTGCACGGCGTCCATGGAGAGGCCGCGGATGGTGTTGATGGCCAGCTGATCGAGGTTCGCCATGGCTGCGCTTCTACCGAGGCTGCCTCGGCGCATCAACCGTGCGCCGAGAGCGCACGCACGAGTCCCCAAGCAGCGGGGCCGAATTCCCCGACGATCGGCGAACCGCAACCGAGCCGAGGTCACGAAGGCGAGCGAAGACCTCCGCGCGAGGACGATCCCGCGGCTCCGGCGCGCCACAGCCAGGGGACAGCCAGCAGCGACGCGCCCACGGCTGCGCCCGCCGCCACCGCCATCTGCGCGGACAGCGGCGGGTCGGGCCACCACCGCAGAAGGTAGCGCGCCCGGGCCGCCTGCCACGCGAAGGCCCACAGCTGAAAGTAAGCGGTGGCTGCGAGCGCCCGACGTCGCGTGTCCCGGCCCCAGCGCCACCACGCAGCGCCCGCCGCCGCGGCCAGACCCGCACCGGCGCCTGCGGCGAACAGCGACAGGAAGCGCTCCCTCCCGGGCGAGAGCGCCCACGCCCCGAGTTGCAGCAGCACCGCCACCAGCAGGCCGAAGGACGTCCCGCGGTCAAAGCCGAAGCATCGCTTGGTCGCCCCCAGGCCCATGAACCCGAAGAGCACCGTGAGGACGACGTAGGGGGCGGCCGCGTAGGCTTCCGCGGCGCGCCTCAAGGCGGCCCAAGCGGAGTCCGCTTCCTGCTCCCGAAGCGCGTGCAAACCCGGCGCACGCCACAGCGTCCAGGCGACCCAGGCGACCACCGTGGTCGCGCCAAGGGTCAAAGCGGCCGCGTAAGCGCGTGAGACCGCGTCGGCGTCCACCCGCCAGCCGGAGCGCCGGACGATGCTCTCCGGCGGCGGCTCCCAGCGACCGAGGGCCGCGGGGCGAGTCTCTTCGTCCGCACCCTGCCCCACGGACCCGTCACTCTTCGGGCGCGAACATGCGCTCGGCGACCGGTGCGGCCGCCCGGTAGGGAGGGGGCCACGGCAGCTCGTAGCCGAGCTCAGCAGCGGCGCGGCGGGTCAGGTAGGGGTCGGCCAGGTGAGCGCGCGCCAGCGCGACCAGATCCGCGCGCCCCGCCACGAGGATCGTGTTGACACGGTCGTGGTCGAAGATGCTCCCCACCGCGATAGTCGGGACGCCCACCTCGTTGCGGATGCGCTCGGAGAAGGGCGTCTGGTACGCGCGGCCGTAGACCGGCTGCTGCTCCGGGGTGACCTGTCCCGTGCTCACGTCCACGATGTCCACGCCGCGCTCCTTGAGCAGCGTGCAGAGAGCGACGGCCTGCTCGATGTCGAAGCCGTCAGGCACCCAGTCCGTCGCGCTGATGCGCACGCTGAGAGGGCCGTCCCACACCGCGCGAACGGCCTCGAAGACCTCGAGGGGATAGCGCGCTCGGTCCTCCAGGCTTCCACCGTAGGCGTCCGCCCGCCGGTTCGTGATCGGGCTGAGGAAGCTCGAGAGGAGGTAGCCGTGGGCCATGTGGAGCTCGAGGAAGTCGAAGCCGCAGCGGCGCGCACGCCGAGCCGCCCGGACGTGCTGCTCGCGGACGCGCACCATGTCCTGGCGCGTCATCTCCCGGGGCGTACAGTTGGGTTCGTAAGGGATCGGCGAGGGCGCAAAGATGGGCCAGCGCTCGGACTTCGGGAGCGGTTCGTTCGTGCCTTCCCAGGGCACCTTCGTGGCGCCCTTTCGACCCGCGTGCCCGAGCTGGAGGCCGATCTTCGCTGGAGAGTGCGCGTGGACGAACTCCACGATCTCGGTCCAGGCCGCCTGCTGTGCGTCGTCCCACAGCCCCGTGCACCCCGGCGAGATGCGAGCGTCGGGCGCGACACCGGTCATCTCCGCCAACAAAAGCCCCGCGCCACCGATGGCCCGAGACCCCAGGTGCACGCGGTGCCATTCCCCCGGCACCCCATCGACAGCCGAGTACTGGCACATCGGCGACAGGACGACCCGGTTGGGGATCGTCAGCCCGCGCAGCGTGAAAGGGAGGAACATCGGCGGCACGACGGCCTCGGCACGGACCCCCTGCTCCTGCATGTACCAGCGGTCGACGGCCTCGATGTACTCGGGGTCGCGGCCTCGAAGATTCTCGTGGGTGATCCGCCGAGTGCGCGTCAGGAGGCTGAAGGTGACGCGCTCGGGCGGGTGCTTCAGGTGGCGCTTGGACTCCTCGAACCATGCCTGCGCTTGCCGCGCCGATTTCTGGATGCGCGCCGCCGGATCCCGGCGAGCCCTCTCGTACTCGCTGAGCGCCGCCTCGACGTCGCCCCTCCCGTGGTCGGCCAGCACACCGGCGAGCGCGATGGCGTCTTCCATGGCCAGCTTCGTCCCCGAACCGATCCCAAAGTGCGCCGTGTGGGCGGCGTCGCCAATGAGCACGACGTTCTCGTGGTGCCACGCCTCGCAGCGGACTTCCCGGAAGCGGATCCATGCCGAACGGTTGGCCAGGAGCGGATGGCCGCCCAGCTCTTGTCGAAACAGCCGGCCGCAGTATGCGAGGGTCTCCTCCTCCGTCGCCTCGTGCAGCCCCGCGTTGCGCCACGACCGCTCGTCGCACTCCACGATGCAGGTGCTCGTGTGCGCATCGAACGAATAGGCGTGGATCTGGAAGAGTCCGTGTTCGTTCTCGCGGAAACTGAAGGTGAACGCCTCGAAAGTCTGTGGCGTACCGAGCCAGATGAAGCGTGCCTTGCCCTCCTGAACCGTCGGACGGAAACGGTCGGCATAGAGCGTGCGCGTCTTGGAGTTGATTCCGTCGGCAGCCACGAGCAGGTCACAGTCACGGCGGAGCGCGTCCACGTCATCCACCTCGTGCTCGAAGACGAGCGTGACCCCGAGCTCTCGAGCCCTCGCCTGAAGCAACGACAAAAGCCGCATCCGCCCGATGCCACAGAAGCCGTGGCCCCGGCTGCGAATCACCCGATGGATACCGTCCCGCCAGAAGTGGGTGTCGATCGCGTCCCAGTAGACGAAGTCCTCACGGATGGCGTCGTAGCTCGGACGGTCCGCCTCTCCGAAATGACCCAGGGTCGCCGCCGAAAACACGACCCCCCATCCGAAGGTGCTGTCGGCAGCGTTCCGCTCGAAGACCGTCACCTCGACGTCGGGGCGCGCCTTCTTGAGCAAGAGGCTCAGATAGAGGCCGCCAGGCCCGCCGCCGAGAACATGGACTCGCACGGTCTTGGGCTATCGCCGCGGGACCTGGCCGGGAAGGACCTTTCTCACCGCACCCTATTGGAAGTGGTAGCTGAGCCCGAGGGACACGATGTCGAAGTTCGACGTGTAGCGCCCGGTGTTGACCACGGTGCCCTGCCCGAAGTTCGACGGACCCGTCGAGGGGGGATAGCCGCGCAAGCAAGTGCCCTGCTGACAGAGCTCGCCATAGCTCGCGTCGGCGCTGACTTGCGTGATCCGCGCGTCCGCCGGAGAGACCGTGGTCGCGACCTGCTGGATGTGCGCATAGGCGAGCGAGAGGTCGAAGCGGCCGAACCGGAGAGTCAGCCCCAGGTGGGCGCCGAAGCGCATGAAGGGCAGGAAATCGAGCTGCTCGTAGCCGTCCTCGACCCCCTTCGTCTCGAAGGACGCACCCAGCCGAATGGCGAGCAGCCCAGGCATCACGTTGTAATCGCCGCCGAGGCGCACCGAGAGCGTGTCCTTCCAGTTGTGCACGAGATTCAGGCTCGGGGGCACGGGCGCCGGAATGCCCGTGTCGGCGATGATGTCCCAGAGCCCGTCGGCGGAGTCGGGATTGGCACCGAGGTCGACTCGGTATCCATCGACGTTCGAGTTGCGTTCGTAGACGACGTCGAGCTCGATGTCGAAACGCTCGTTCGACATCGGGTCCTCGACGCGGTCGCTCAGGCGCGAGACGGACCGCGCGTCCACGGGACGCGGAGCGACCCGGTCGGCATATCGGATGCCGAAGGCGAGCTGCCACGGAGCGGGCGCGACGAGCCGCGAGTTCGGGATCTCGAGGGTCTGAAGGATCGCCTCGCGGTAGTAACCGGACTCGAGCTTGACCGTGCCGTCGGCGTCGATGCCGTCGGTCCAGGTAAAGGAAGCCATGACGTCGAGGTTGTCGTGGGGGACCGCATGCGCCGAGACGACGATCCGGGGCACGAACGAGTCCGTTGCGTCGAGGGTCGTGTAGATGTCGTTGGCGAAGTCCTCACCGCGACGGGCGCGCGTCACGTTCTCGAAGTGTGCGCGCGCGAAACCGGAGCCGAAGCTCGCACCGACACGAAAGCGCGGATGCGGCGCAAAGCCGACACCAACCATGGGGAACGCAAGAAGCAGCTGCGACTCGACCAGGTTGTAGCGCGAGGGGGCCGGGAGACCGTCGACGATGCCCCGATAACGCCGGTCACCGATGCGCTGGCTGCCGCCCCACTTGGTGTGCGCGATGCCCGCCGGAGCGACGAACCCAATGGACACGCCGACCATCTCGTGCACACGCCAATTGAGGATCAGCTCCGGGATCACGCTCGGCGGGCCCGAGTTGCAGACGCGCGGCATGGGCCGATCCGGGATGCCGCTGATGTCGTCGTTGAAAGCACTCGGGTTGAACTCGTCGCCGCTCTGAACCCGGGCGTCGGGCTCCCGCGAGGGATCCGGGCCGTTCGTCTCGTAGGCCGGCGTTTCCCCATGCCGCAGGTAGGTCCCGTCTCGCTGAAAGCAAGCGTCGTAAAACGCGGCGTGAGCTTGCAGCGTGAGCTGGAGCCCGCTCTCAGCTGCAAGGTTGGCCGGGTTGTAGAGGAGCGCCATGCCGTCGCCGGGGCGCGCGAAGCCCGCGCCGCCGCGCCCGAGCACGTTGGTCCCTGCGGCAGGGAACTCGACGCCGCCCGCCTGAACCCCGGCCGGCGCGCCGAAGATCCCCAGAGCCAGCACCACCCCGATGATTCGCTTGGTCATTCCCCGTACACCCCGCCAGGCATTGGCCCCCGCCTCCCGGGAGCGCGGGGAGCATAGCGAATGGGCCCGGGCCCGGGGAAGCCCTCTTCGGGACCTGCACCCAACCGCCTGGCGCCGAAGGACGTCCGGCCATCTCCCACGCCCGGGCTTCGAGGGGCGCGGTATCATCGACTGCCAGCCCCGGGGAGGTCGCGCTTGTTCTACTATTTCGGCTACGGCTCCAACCTGAGCGTCGTCTCGCTCCGCGCAAAAGGCGTCGACCCACTCGCGAGCGAACCCGCCATCCTCTCCGGCTGGCGCCTCGTCTTCGACATCCCGGACTTCTTCCCCATCGAGGGCGGCACCGGCAACATCCGGCCGGAGAAGGGGCACGCGGTGCACGGCGTCGTGCACGCCTGCCGAGATGCGGACCTCTCGACCCTCGACACGCTCGAAGCGCTCGGCGTGACCTACGAGCGCGTGGAAGCCTCGGTGGTCACCTATGCTGGCCGGCGCCTTCGCGCGTTCGTCTATGTCGGTCTGCCCGAATGCGTTGGCGAAGACGACGTCCCCTCCGAACGCTACCGCAACATCTTGGTCGCCGGCGCAACGGACGTCCGGCTCCAGCGCGACTACATCGAGTGGCTCCGGGGCATCCCCACCAAGCCACGACCCAACCCTCCGCCCTTCGTCGTCCCCGACGCACTGCCGGTGTTCTCACTCGGAGAGCTCGCGAACAGCCCAACCTTGGTAGGGCTGCACGGAGCCGTCTTCGACATGTCGGAGGCCCGCCCCCGCCACGAGTACCTCAAGGGCCTCCTCGGCGGGCGCGACGCGACGCTCCTCTTCCTCAAGAGGATGGACACGAGCGTGGGCGACGAATCCTTCGAACAGCTACGTCGCGGCGAGTTGAACGAGGCCCAGCGCCGCTACCTCAACGCCTACCTCCACGAGTTTGCCCGCGAGTA
>JALVDI010000175.1 GCA_027009115.1 Polyangiaceae bacterium
GCCCGGCGGGGACGAAGACGGCGAGCCGGAGCCGACGCTCCCCGAGGACGCGCGACCGCGGCTCTCCCTCGAGGTGTCGCCGCGCGAGGGCCTGCTCACCGGCGACGTGGTGCGGCTGACCATCCGTGCTGACGCACGCCAAGACGACGACCTCGCCGTGCCGCGGGAGCAGGACTTCGCGCCCTTCGACGTCCTCGACCGGCAGGCGCACGTCGAGGAAGGCCGTGACCGGGCGGTCCACGTCTTCGAGCTCGATCTCCTCGCCCTCGAGCCCGGCGACCACATCCTCGGACCCATCCGCATCCGGGTGGTGACGGCCGACGGACAGGTGGGCGAGGTGCGAACGGAGCCCGTCGAGATCCACGTGGGCTCCGTCCTTGGGAACGAGCCCAACGCCGAGCCGAAGCCTGCGACCGAGCCGGTCCAGGTCTGGCAGGACGACTACACGCTGCTGTGGGTCCTCGGTGCCCTCGGGCTCATCGTGCTGACGGCGCTGCTCACGCTCCTCCTCGCGCGCTGGTGGCGCCGTCGGCAGCGAGAGGCCGCGCCGCCTCCCCCGCCGCGACCGGCCTGGGAGGTCGCCCTCGAACGTCTCGAGGAGCTGCGCCGCGACCGCGAGGCAGCGGTGGCCGAAGGCCGGGTGGTCGAGTGGGTCGACCGGCTCAGCGACACCGTGCGCGAGTACCTCGGCCACCGCTACGGCTTCGAAGGGCTCGAGAGCACGACCGACGAAGTGCTCCGGGAGCTCGAAGGCAAGAAGCTCATCGGCATCGATCGCTCGGAGGTCGCCGCGCTACTCCACGACTGCGACCTCGTGAAGTTCGCCAAGGCGACCTTCGACGCCGAGCAGTGCAACGCGCTGCTGGCGGCCGCGTTCCGCATCGTGCGCGCGAGCGCGCCGCAGCTGGGGGCCCCGCAGCCGCTGCAGCCTCCGGCGGCGGCCGCAGGTGCGCCCGTCCAGGCGCCGCCGGTCGCTGGACGAGGGCCGTACGTCCCGCCGCCCGGCTCTACGCCGGTGGGAGCCACGCCCGCAACGTCACCCGCCGCGCCGGCCGGAGCCACGCCCGCAGCGCCCGTCCCCGCGCCCCCGAGCGCCACCCCGACGCACCCGGACGCGCGCTGGATGCCCCCGCCGTCCGCGGCGCTCCCACCGACCCGCGAGCTGCCCGCGCCGACCCTCGAGGGCATCCCGCCCGCAGAGCTCGACGGGAGCGATCGGCGGATCCCAGCGACGCGCCCTCCCCCGGCCGGCGCCGACACCTTGCCGGAGACCGTGCTCGGGCTGCCCTCGAGGGACGCGAGCCCGAAGACGCCCACAGACCCGGTTCCCGCGGAGCCGGCGCCGCACGAAACGGCCCCCAAGGACGAACCGGAGGATCCGCAATGAGCGCCCGGGATCGCGCCGCAGGACGGGCCACACCCGAGAGTCGGCCGGGGACCGCCCGCCGGGTACGCTGGGGACGCGCCCTGCTGCCCCTGGGCTGGACCCTCGTGTTCCTCGTGCCTGCGGGATACGTCTGCGCGTACCTCGTGGCCGCTGTCTACGACGTCCCTCTCGAGGACGCGACCTTCCGCTGGGAGCGCCCACAGGCCCGCGTGCTGCTGCTCGGACCGGCGTTGCTCCTCGTGGCCCACTACGTCCAGCGCTGGGCCAAGCCTCGGCTGCAGGTCAGCCGCGGCGCCCTCCTCGCGAAGCTTCGACCGGGCTGGCGCGTCTGGCTCGACGGCTCGACGACCGGCCTGCGGACCGCGGCCGCGACGCTGATGGTCCTGGCCCTGATGGGCCCCCAGAGCATCCACGCCCGCGACAGCGCCGAGATCGAAGGCATCGACATCATGCTGGTGCTCGACATGTCCCTGTCCATGCGCGCGGCCGACATCCAGCCCAACCGCTTCGACGCCACCAAGCAAGTGGTCGAAGACTTCATCTCCCGGCGCCCCAACGATCGCATCGGCGCCGTGGTCTTCGGTCGCGAGGCCTATACCCTCATGCCGCTGACCACGGACAAGCAGGCCCTTCGCAGCGTCATCCGCGAGCTCGAGCTCGAGCTCATCGACGGTCGTGGAACGGCCATCGGCAACGCGGTCGGCACAGCCCTCAACCGCCTGCGACGGTCCGACGCCAAGTCCAAGACGGTGATTCTACTGACCGACGGCGACTCCAACTCCGGCAACGTCTCGCCCGATCAAGCGGCGGAGCTGGCCGCGACCATGGGGGTAAAGGTCTACTCGATCCTCATGGGACAGACCGAGGAGACGCGCGTCCAGCGTGGCGTGGACCTCTTCGGCCGACCTCTCTTCGACGTCGGCAACTTCCCCGTCAACCCCGAGCTCCTCGAACGCATGAGCGAGCGCACCGGCGGCGCTTACTTCCAGGTGACCGATCGCCGCGGCCTCGAACGGAGCTTTCACGAGATCCTCGACACCCTCGACAAGAGCGAGATCGAGGACGCCGGGCGCGTCTTCGGAGAGCTCTACCCGGCGTTCCTCTGGCCCGCCCTCGCGCTCCTGCTCCTGGAGGTGCTCGTCGGAGTGTTTGGGCTGCGGAGGTGGCCCTGATGCGTGGGCTGAGCTGGATCTGGCTCGGCTCCGCGACCGTGGCGATCGCAGGCCTCGGTGCCCTGGCGGTGTTGCTCCCGCTCCAATGGAAGGACCGCGACCTGCTGTGGTTGCTGGGCCTGGTGTTCGCCGCGGCCGTCGTCGTCGCTCTCGGCTGGTGGCGCCGCGACCGTGCCACCGAGCGCTTCGGCGATCCGAGATCGCTGAGCGCGCTCCTCGTGGGGCAGGCGACGCCCTGGCGTTTCGCCCGCGCGACCCTCCGGATCCTCGCGCTCGCCCTCGTCGCGATCGCCCTGGCGGGGCCGCAGTACGGCAGCCGCACGCGGGTCTTGCACAAACGCGGCATCGACCTCGTGCTCGCCCTCGACTTTAGCAAGAGCATGCTCGCCCGGGACGTGCGCCCAAGCCGTATCGAGCGCGCCAAGGCAGAGCTCACCCGGCTCCTCCAGCAGCTCGATGGCGATCGGGTGGGCGTCGTCGCCTTCGCCGGCGAGACGATGGAGTTCCCGATGACCGTCGACTACGACGCCATCGGGCTCTTCCTACGGGACCTGGGACCCTACGACATGCCCGTGGGCGGCACGGCCATCGGTCGGGCGCTCGTCGCGGCCAAGCGGCTGCTCGAGCGCAGCACTGGGGGACACCGCGAGGAAAACGAGGACGAGGACGAGCGCACCCGCGTGGTCGTCCTGCTCACGGACGGGGAAGACCACGAAGGCGATCCGGTCGCCGCGGCCGAAGAGCTCGCCGAAGCAGGCATCCGCGTCTACACGGTCGGCATCGGCTCGAGGACCGGCGAGCCTATCCCGACCTACTCCGCCGACGGCACCTGGACCGGCTACCTCCGCGACGAGGATGGCCAGGTCGTCCAGACGGCGCTTACCCCGGAGCACGAAGCGCAGCTGCGCACCATCGCCGAACGCACGGGGGGGAAGCACTTCCGCGCCCGCCAGGGCAGCGTCGGCATCGACCAGATCCGCCGGGAGCTCCAGAGCCTCCAGCAGAGCGTCCAGGAGGCGCGCCAGGTCACGGTCCACGAGCCCCGGTATGCCCTCGTCTTGCTGCCGGCCTTCCTGCTCCTCATCTTCGAGTCGCTGCTACCGGAGGCCCTCGTCGGCCGCCGGCGCCGAGGAGACGCGCGATGATCCGAAGTCTGGCCAGCGCCCTGTTGCTTCTTGCCCTTCCCCTGACGGCGCGTGCGTGGGACCCGCTCCGATCGACGAATTCCAACGTCGACGTGGGCAACGCGCGGCTCCGCGCCAACGATCCGGAGGGAGCGCTCCAGGCCTACGAACGGGCTGCCCGCGAGCTCCCCGAGGAGCCTGCGATCCAGCTCAACCGTGGCCTCGCCTTGCTCGCAGCTGGCCAGCTCGACGAAGCGCGCGAGGCCTTCCTTGCCGCCACCGACCCGGACGCGCCGGCGACGCTCCGCGCCGACGCCTACTACGACCTCGGGCTCGCGTTCTACCGGCAGGGCGACGAGCTCGCCGGGCAGCAGGACCACGGGCAAGCGCAGCAGAGCTTCCGGGAAGCCGCCGATGCCTTCCGAAGGTCCCTCCGGCTGCGTCCGGGAGATCGCAACACGGCGTGGAACCTCGAGCTGGCCCTGCGACGCCTTCGCGAGGAAGAGGAGCGCGAAGAACAAGAGCGACAACAGCAGGACCAGCAGCAACAGGACCAGCAGCAACAGGACCAGCAGCAACAGGACCAGCAGCAACAGGACCAGCAGCAACAGGACCAGCAGCAGGA
>JALVDI010000176.1 GCA_027009115.1 Polyangiaceae bacterium
GGCTGCCGCTCTGTTTCCTCGTGCTCACGGCATGCGCAGCCGAAGGCGCGTCGATGCACACGAGCACCCGCAGGGATTCAGCGCCGCTTGACGACGGGGCAAGCTCGGACGCCGGCGCCTTGGACGCGAGCAGGTCGGACGCCGGCGCCTTGGACGCGAGCAGGTCGGACGCCGGCGCCTTGGACGCGAGCAGGACGGACGCCGGGGTGCCTTGCTCGGTGGACGGGGCCGCTGGCGAATGCATCGACGTGGCGCTGTGCACGGGGGACCGCGCGCCCACGCCAGGGCTCTGCCCTGGTCCCGCAGCGATCCAGTGCTGCGCACCGACGACCGCATCGGGCATGTGCGACGAGCGCGCCATGCCGACACCCAATGCCGGGCTGGTCGAGGAGCCTGGCGTTGGTGGCTGCCCCGATGGCATGCTGCCCGTGGGCGCGAACCTCTGCGTCGACCGATACGAGGCCTCCCTCGTCGTGGTCGATGCCGACGGCAGCACGCGCTCGTGGTCGCCCTATTGGAACCCCGGTGACCTTCGCGTGAGGGCAGTCTCCCTGCGGGGCGCAGTACCTCAGGCTTACATCAACGGGCTGCAAGCCGCCGCCGCCTGTGCCGAAGCGGGCAAACGTCTGTGCACCAACGCGGAGTGGCTGCGCGCCTGCCAAGGCTCCGCAGGTACGACCTATCCCTACGGCAACACGCGCATGGACGGCGTCTGCAACGACGCCCGGGCGGTCCACCCGGCCGTGGAGTATTACGGCACGAATGCCTCCTGGATCTGGAGCAGGTTGGACAACCCCTGCATCGATCAATTGCCCGCGAGCCTGGCACGAACGGACGCGCATCCGGGTTGCGTCACCGAAGACGGCCTGCTCGACATGATGGGCAACCTGCACGAATGGACGAGCGATCCGGGTGGAACCTTCCGGGGCGGCTTTTACGTCGACACCGTGCGAAATGGCCCCGGCTGCCTCTACGCCACCACCGCCCACGACCGCTCCTATTGGGACTACTCCACAGGTTTCCGTTGCTGCGCCGACCGATGATCGATCGCGTCGCAATCAGAACTTGGTGGTCATGCTCACCGAAGGCCGACCATCGCCTCGACGCGGGTGACGTCCTTGCCGAGAGCCTCGGTCAAGACCTCCGGCTCGCCCTCGGTGACCAGTACGTCGTCTTCGATGCGGATGCCGCGCACGTCGGCAAAGGCCCGCAGCCGCTCGAAGTCCACCCGTCCCTTCGCGAGAGCGCGACGCTTCGGGTCGTCGAGGATCGCCGGCACCTGGTAGAAGCCAGGCTCGATGGTCACGGCCATGCCCGGCTGCAGGTCGCGATCGAGGCGCAGGTACGACAGGCCAAACTGGGTCGAACGCGCACGGCCGGGCGCGTAGCCGGCGCGGTCGCCGAGATCCTCCATGTCGTGGACGTCGAGGCCCAGGAGGTGCCCGACACCATGGGGAAAGAAGAGCGCGTGCACCCCATCGGCCACGAGCTCGCAAGGATCCCCCCGCAGGATCCCAAGGTCCACCAGGCCGCCGGCCAACACCTCGCAAGCCCTCCAGTGCACCTCCCGGTAGCGAACACCCGGACGGCAGTTGGCGATGGCCGCACGCTGGGCCGCCAGCACGACCTCGTAGAGCTCCCGCTGCGACGTCGAAAAGCGCCCACTCACGGGCCAGGTTCGCGTCACATCGCCGGCCCAACCGCCGCGAGTCTCGGCCCCCACGTCCGCGAGCAAGAGATCGCCCTCGCGCGCTACCCCGTCGTGCCGGGGGTTGTGCAGCACTTCGCCTCGAACCGAGACGATCGATCCGTAGGCGGTCGTCATGTCGCGGGCGAGGAGCTCCCGCTCCATGGCTGCGCGCACGACCGCCTCGGCGACGCCGGGGCGCGTGGCCGCCATGCCGGCGCGATGGGCCGCGACCGTCGCCTCCGCGGCTGCCCGAAGCTCCTCCACCGCCGCGTCGTCGTGACGCAGCCGCAATCCGATGACCGCGTCGGCGAGCGCGTCGTCTGCCGGCCCACCGAGCGCGCGCCCGAGTCTCTCGGACTGCGCGAGGCGGGTCGCCAGGTCCGGCGCGGGCAAGGTCGCGACTCGCCCCGGGAGGCTCAGCTCGGTGGCGGGGCGAACCTTCAGCCCGAGGCGCTCACCCAGCTCCCCGAGGCTCGGCGAGGGCCCGTGCCACAGGGCGTCGTCGGGGGCTTCAGGGGGGACGAAGAGCGTCGCCTCGCCCCCCTCGAGCAGCAGCGAGGCGCCAGGCAGAGCGGCACCAACGAAGTAAAGGAAGTGGCTCGAAGCTCGGTACGGGTAAGGGTTGCCGGGGTAGTTCCGACCGACAGGCGCCCCGGCGCAGAGCCACGCGGGGCCGCCGTGGACGTCCATCAGCCGCCGGCGGCGGTCGGCCTGTGCACGCATGAGGGTCGTCTACCACGCCGCCAAGCCGCACGCGATCACGCCACCTCCCGGTCTGCCGCGAGCGCGAGCTCCAGCTCGGCGCCCATCTCGGCCAGGCGTGCGCTCAGGTCCTTCACTCGCGCGTGCCCGGCGACCTGGGCGGCCAGCTCCGCGGCCACCCCTTCGAGGTGCGCGACGAGGGCCGCAAGGTTCGCCTCGACCCCCCGCGCTTCGGCGAGCAGGGCGTCCCGCCGACGCTGGGCCGCCTCCCCACCGCCTTGGATTCGGTCGAGCGCCCGGGCGATCTCACGACGGTGGGCGGCCAGGCCCTGCGCTCGGTCCAACAGCTCCCGCGACGCGACGACCACGCCGTCGAAAGCGGGGCCCAGACGGCGCGCTTCGTGGTCGATGCTCCGCACGGCGCGCCGCGCTCGGGCGAGGTCTCGGCGTCGTGACGGCGAGCGCCGACGGAGCACCCACGCGCCGAGCGGGAAGAGCGCGACGAGACCGAGCCACCACGAAGCGGACGCCACGCTCGCAGGGGCGTGACGCGCGACCGCCCCCCTCACCGGCGACGCCGCTGCGGCCGCGGCGAGCGGTCCCCCGTGCACCTGCACCTCGATGCGACCGTGGAGTGACGCCGCCGCCTGGCTCCGGGTCTGGAGCTGACGGGCGGCGACCCTCCCGAGAGCGAAGGCCACCGTCGGCGGCGCGGCCGACGGCAGTCGCACGAGGTAGCGGTGCGCGACCGGGTCCTCCTCGATCAGCTCGGTGCCCGGAGGAAGGAAGACGAAGGGCCCATCGGCCTCGAAACGGACGCCGCCGGCGCGCCGAGCGAAGGCGTCGATCTCGGAGCCGTCGCTGCGCGAGGACACGGTGCCTTCGAGGGTCAGGGTTCGCTCCGGGCCGAGCACCCCCCGCAGGTCGACGGGTGTGCCGTCCAGCGGCAGGGCGACGCGGTGAGTGATCCGCGCCCCCCGCGGCGGCTGAGCCGCCCCACTCGACGCCAGGCCCGCGGACAGCGCGAGGCCCAGGGCCCAGCACCGCCTCACCGCATCCTCCGATCGCCGAAGTAGTTCATCGCCATCGCCAGCTGGTTGCGGCTCGCGTAGTCCCAGTCCCCTGCGCCGGTGACGACCCGCTCGTAGGAGGCGAGGAGCTCCGCGTCCTGGCGCAACGAGGGGTCACGCCAGAGCGAAGCGCCGACCTCGAGCAGCTCACGCCGCTCGCCGAGGAGCCGAGCGGCGGTGACCGCGTCCCCCCGCGCGAAGGCCTCCGCCGCCTGCTGCAGCGCCTCCGCGGCCTGGAACGCGAGGACCGTACGTTTGACCACCCGCACGGTGCTGCTCTGGGCCACGGCGGGGTCCGCGACGCGCAATGCGGTGACCTCGCGGACGACGCGTCCGTTGCGGCGGCGGATGAGATCCTTGTAGTCGAGAGTGACGCGCGCGATCTGCGTCGGCTCCGTTCCCGGGGGTACCTCGAGCTCCATGAGGACCACATGCTGGTCTCCGCGGCGAAACGTCGGCAGGTGGATGCGCAGGCCGCGCTCCTCCTCCTGCGCGCGGTTCTGGGCGATGCCGAGCTCCCGAGCGATGCGTCGGTCCACGGCCACCTCCGTCGCCCGCACCGCCGCGTGCTCCTTCTCGCTCAGCAGCCGCGAGCCGTAGACGCGCCGCGCGACGACGCCCTCGGCCAGCTCCACACGCAGCCGGAGCCCCTGGGCGACCGCCTGCACCCGGGCTTGGAGCTCGTCCTCGAGGATCGCGCCGATGTCTGAGACCCGCCGCACGAAGTGGTAGCTCCCGCTCCCTTCGCGGGCGATGGTGAGCATCGTCCGCTCGTCGAAGTCCGTGCCGAGGCCGACGCTCGTGGTCAGCACGCCGCCGCGATCGAACATGCGCCG
>JALVDI010000177.1 GCA_027009115.1 Polyangiaceae bacterium
CGGAGTCGCTTTGGGCCGCCAGCGCCAGCGCTCGGCCGAGGTCGTCGTCGCTGATCACGTTGATCATGGGATCGAACCCCAGCGGGCGGAAACACACGGGCGACTGCAGATAGTCCCAGAGCTGGCTTCCGGTCCCTTCCGCGAGGCACTCCGCGCAGCGCAGCACCGCGATCTTGATGCGCGACATGCCCATGCGGGCGCAGGTCGAGAGGTCCGCCTCGACCCGGTCGAGGATGTACTGGGGCGTCCCGGGCCCAATCCGCAGCGGATGGTCCTCGTCGATGAGGGTCGGCAGGTCGTTCGAGATGGCGTACACGCTCGCGTAGGAGCGGTACACGAAGCGCTCGACGCTCGGAACCCGCTCGGCGAAGCGCAGGACGCGCCTGGCGGCCTCCACGTTCAGCGCGTGGGCTCGGGCTCCCTCGATGGCGCGCCGGTGAGTCGCCATGTGGACGATGTGACTGACCCGCTGCGTGCGCACGGGGCCGAAGATGAGGCTGCGGATCGAACGCTCGCGGGCCAGGTCGTAGCGCTCGTAGTGCAGCCGCCCGTCGTGGAGTTGCGCGCTGCGCCGCGGTTCGCTCCCGATGGCCAGGACGTACTCGGTCTGTGGGCGAGCCAGGAGGTGCCGTAGGAGGGATCGCGCCACCGTTGTGGTGGCCCCGGTAACGAGGTAGCGGCTCATCGGAAGATCCCCCGGCGCGCGGCCAGCCCCTCGTCGAGGAGGTCCTGCACCGCGTCGCGCACGCGCTCGGCGGCACGCCGGATGACCTCCGGGTCGTCCGAGGTCTCAGGCGGGTCGTCGAAGCGGATGGGCGGGCCGTAGCGCAGGTGGTAGCGGACCGGCAGCGGGAAAGGCGTCGCGGGGATCGGGAGGAACGGTGCGCCGAAGAGCGGGATGGGGATCCGCCCGATCTGCGGCATCTGCTCCTCGGCCCCGACCAGCGCCGCCGGAACGACGGTCGCCCCATAGCGGATGGCGAGTTCCGCGTGCCCACCGCGCCAGCGCTGCAGCTTGTAGCGCTCGTGGAAAGGCTTGCTGATGCCGGGGACTCCCTCGGGAAAGATGAGGACGAGCTCGCCGCGCTCCAGGAGGTACTCCACGTTGCGGCGGGCCCCCGCCACGGCCCCACCCCGCGCGAAGAGCACGCTGATCCACGGAAGCGCTGCGACGAAGGTGTCCGCCACGGCTCGGGGAAGGCGCGGAGGGTCCGTCCGCCGGAGGAGGTCCGCGTAGATCATTATCGCGTCGAAAGGCAGGGTCCCGCTGTGGTTGGCGGCGACCACCACGGGACCGGTCGAGGGGATGTGCTCGTGACCGAGGCTCTCCACGCGGAAGTAGCGCTCGTACATCGGCCCGGTGACGAGGTCGGCGAGGGCCGCCCCCTGACGGTGCGCGCCAAACACGTCGTAGCCATGGCCCGCGTCCTGAATGGCGAGCCTGGCGTAGCGCTCCCGGCGCTCCTCAGGGAGGACGAGGTCGCCGAGTAGCTCCACCCAGCGCGGCACGTCCCGGTCGCCGTGAACCCTCACCCCTCCCTCATACCATGCACCGCTCTGTTCAGGGCAGCGCGAGAAGCGGACGCAGGGCTTCTTCGGCGACGGTGAAGGTCACCGAAAGGTCCTCGCGCCGGACGAAGACAGCGTCGCCCTCCCCTGTCGGCGCCCCGACGAGGATCACGTAGCGCGACGGCTCGGTCCCTTCGGCTCGGAGGACCTCGATCCGCGCGCGGGGCGGAGCCAGGCCCTCGGAAGGGCTCGGAGGTCCGTAGCGCGTGGCCTCCTCCGCGCGAAGGCGCCCCAAGGCACGGAGGATCGCCTCGCTTCGATCCTCCGGCAGCGGTCCGTCGGGACCCGCCAGCCCGTTGCCCTCGACCCTCAGCTCCTGCCGATGGCCCTCGGTCTCGACGACCAGCCGCTCCAGCTCGATCGCCGGGGTCCGAAGCAGGGTCCGGGCGACGAGCGGCGCGCTCACGAGGCGCACGAGGGCCTCCCCCACGACGAATACGGCGTCGTCGCCGGCGAGCCGCGCGAAGGCGCCTTCGTCGGTAGGCGCGCCGATGTCGAGGCGCACCCCCGTCGGCTCGCCTTCCTCGGGCTCGAGATGCACCGTCACGCGGAACCTCGGCGCCGCGAGCCCGTGCTCCGGGGTCACGGTGTCCGCGACGAAACGCTCCGCCTGAAGGCGGGCGAGGAGCCGCGCCAGCTCGCGCGCCTCGGCCATCGCCGGCGCCTGGACCGGCGCGACGACCTGCCACCCCCCGTCCCGATCCTCGAGCTCCTCCCGCGAACCCTGGCGCTCGATGGTCAGGCGCCGAATCGCCCGTGTGCTCTCGTCCAGCAGGCGCCGCTCGCGCAGCCGCGCGACCCTCGGCTCGAAGAGCCCCTCCGACTCGCCCGGAACGACCAGAACCACCGGCTCCCCCTGGCGGTGCAGGTAGAGCCCCTCGGTGCTCACCGCGCCCACCTCCAGCACTTCCTGCCGGTCTTGCGAGTCGACCACGGTGAGCTCGGCGCGAGGCGGCGCGAGCCCATAGGGTCGTCGGTCCTCAGCGGCGATCACGCTCTGCGCCCGCGCGCGGCGGATCGCCCGGAGCCACTGCGCGAGCGCCTCGTCGTCCGCGTCCCCGGACCGCTCCTCCGATCCGCGGCGGAGCGTCCATCGCCAGCGGCCCTCGACCTGTTCGACGGTGAGCGTCCGCTCGCCCGAAGTGAGCTCGAGGCGCTCGACCTCCAGATCCTGCGTGGTGATGGGCCGCAGCTCGCGCCACTGGGGGCGCGGGCGCAGCAGCGGCTCCAGGCGGCTGCTCAACACACAAGCCACCGGGCCATCCCCAACGCGCGCCAGGCGCTGCGATGGGTCTTCGCACGCCACCCCGAGCGCGAGGACGACCTCGCGAGCCGGCGTCCCGTCCTGAGCCGCCGGGACATGCGCTCGCACCCTCGCCTGGACTTCACCAAGGTCCGCCTCGTCCATGAACGCCTGGGCCTGCAGATCATTGAACGCTTGCAAGGCCTCCTCCACCCGCGCCGAGGCAGCCCTCACGGCCCCCTGAGGCTCGTCGAGCAGCCACCAGCCGCGTTCCTCGCGCAGCGTGCGCGTCTCGCCCTCCGCCTCGATCTCCAGCCGGTCGGCGAGCAAGACGCCTTCCTCGAGCAGGCGCTTGCTGCGGAAGTGGTTCGCGTCGTGATCGAGCGCCTCGAAGACATCGCGGCCGACCACGTGCACATCGTCGCCCACCTGCATGTAGATGCCCGCGCCGGTTGGGTCGTCGGCGCCGAAGCGCACGGAGAGATCCTCGTTGGCGACTCGGAAAGAAGCAACCAAGCGCGGCTCGTCGAGGCCATAACGCGCGCGGTCCTCGGCGCCGACATCCTCCAGACTGCGGCGGGCCGAGGCGTACTGGACCGCGCTCAGGGCCGAACCGACGGCGTCGTCGTCGGCCAAGGCCTCGATGGGCTCGCGCAGATGCCAGGTCCCCACCAGGTCGTCCGGGTCCTGGCGCTCGCGCTCGAGGACGATGCGCTCCTCCCCTCGCTCGATGACCACACGCTCGACGCGCCCACGCACGAAGCGACGGAGGAGCTGACTCCGAGCCTGCTCCAACTCGCCGCTGGTGAGGGTGTCCTTCTCCCAGAGGACGATGAAGGCGAAGAGCGCGGCGGCCACGATGGCCAGAAAGATGTTCGTCCGGCTCATTGGCGCCTCGACCACCACACGGCAAAGCCGAGCAAGAGGATCGCTGCCGGCAGCAACCCGAAGATGCGGATCGCCACGCCCGAGACGTCGGCCTCGCTCATGACGATGGCTTGAAGGTTCGAGCGCCGCGGCGGGATGGAGATGAGCGCCTCGCGCTCCGTCAGCCAGCCGGTCCATGCCATGAGCAGATCGAGGTTGGCGAACTGCGGCTCTGCGAGGAGTACCGGATCGAGCCAGTCGCTGTCGCCTACCACGACGACGCGCCCCACGCGCTCGCCCCCGTCCGCCTCGGGCGCGACCACCATCTCATTGGCCACCGCCAAAGACACCGGTCCGCGGATGTCCTGGCCGTCCGGCTCCACGTCTCGGTCGGCGATCAGGCCGGCGATGTCGAGCTCGGCGAAGGCCGCCTCAGAGGTGCGCAGCAGCTCCGTGGCACCCGTGCCCGGCTCGGCCCGGACGCTCCGCGCAAGCGCCACGGCGACGCCTCCGCCGGCCGCCGCGAGCCGTCGTGTGGTCGGGTGGTCACCGAAGGAGAGTACACGGAAGAGGTCCATCGGGTCGCCACGCAGCAGCATCCGCGGGTCCAGCTCCAACACGACCGAGCGGTCCACCAGTACGCCCAGGTCGTGAAGCGGCTCCTCGAACCCGGTCGGCGCGACGTCGTCACGGTCCAGGACCGGGTCGAGGGCGAGCAGAAGGTCCCCCCCGGCCTTCACCCAATCGACGAGCACCCGCGCCTCGTCCTCGGCAAAGGCCCGAAGCGGTCCGAGCACGAAGACCGCGTCGCACTCGGTGGGGACCTCCCTCAGGCCCACCGCCGGCAGGTCCTGGACCTCCAGGTTCTCGCGCTCGAACTCTTCGCGGAGCACGAGGATGCTCCGCTCTCCGCTGAGCCCCCACTCGCCGCGGCCGCTGGTGAAGCACACCCGGGTGGGCTCGCCGGTGGTCACCTGGACGATGGCGCCGGTGATGGCTCGCTCCGACTTCAGGTCGACCTTGGGCCCCTCGCTCTCGTTCAGCTCGTCGAAGTCGACGCTCAGCAGATCGTCCCGGGTGATCTTCCAGCGGCGGTCCCCCGACGAGACGACCGCCGCGACGTCCGCGAAGGCCTCACCGCTCGACGCCATGCCGATGGCGATGTCGTACTGCTCGGCCACCCGGCGCGCCTCTCCCGGCTGCTTGTCCGGGTCGACGAAACGCACCCGAAGGTGGGGGCTCTGCGCGCGGTAGCGCAGCAGCAGCTCCTGAACGTCGGCGAAGGTAGGCTCGGCATCGCTCAGCAGCAGGAGGATCTCGACGTCCCGATCGAGGCTCTGCAGCACCTCCTGGGTGCGCTCCGAGAGGGTGAAGCGGGCGTCGGAGGTCAGGTCCCAGCGCGTGAAATGACGAAACGAGAGGTAGTTGATCTGCAGGACGATGAGGGTGACCAGGAGGATGCCTACCGCGGTGTTCATGCGCCCCCGCGCGCGCACGACGTCGAGCTCGTCCTCGTCGTGGGGGCGAAAACGGTTCCATGCCGCGATCACGGCGACGGCCACCGCGAGCAGGACGAAGAGCGCCAGCATGGGCGAGCTCATCCCGAGATCCTCCGCCATGAGAGCACTTGGACCGTGAGGTAGACCCCCAGCGTCGCCATGGTGAGGTCGAAGACGAGGTAGCGGCTGTCCACGACGCCCTTGGAGAAGTCCGCCATGTGGGACCACACGCTCAGGTAACCCAAGATCTCGCGAGTGAGATCGTAGTGCACGAACTCCGCGATCCCCAGCACGAAGAACGCGCCCAGCACGAAGAAGCCGAGGACCGCCGCCACCACCTGATTGGAGGCGACGGCGCTCGCGAGCATCCCCCAGGCCATGTACCAAAGGCCGACGCCGAACACACCGAGATAGCTGGCGGCGACCACGCCCAGGTCGATGTCCCCGTAGCGGCTGACGATCCAGACATAGAGCAGCGTCGGTATCCAGAGCACGACCCAGAACACGAGCGACGCGAGGTACTTGCCCAGGACGATGGAGAGCTCGCTGACCGGCGCCGTCATGAGCGGCTCGAGGGTGTTGCTCGCTCGCTCGGCCGCGAAAAGGCGCATCGTCATTACCGGCGCGAAGAGGAGCAGCGGGATCCAGAACAAGACCGTCTGCCCGAAGAACATGGTCAACGGGTTGTTGCTGCCGCCCGTGCTGGGGTTGGTCGCGAACCAGGTGACCAGCAGGTAGAAGCTCAACCCCGTGATGTAGACCCAGGCCACGAGCAGGACGTAGGCGATGGGCGAGACGAAGTAGGAGCGAACCTCGCGCTTCGCGATGGTGAGCGCAGCCCTCATTCTTCCTCTCCGGAGCTCTGCCCCGAGCGCTCGCTCTCGTCCGTCGTCAGCGCGGCGAAGACGTCCTCGAGCGAGGTCTTGAACGGCCGGAGCTCACGCAACACGAGCCCGGCCTTCGCCACGGCCCGGAACACCTCTTCGACCGCGTCATCCGCTTCGAGGTGGAGCTCGGCGGCGACGAGCTCGCCCTCGCGCCGGAGCTTGACCGAAGCGTCGAAGGGCTCGAGCACGGCACGGTACGAGTCGAGCTCACCACGCCCGAGCAGCCGCACACCCCCGCGCCCGCCGCGGAGCTCGCCGGGCGCCCCTTCTCCGACGAGCCTCCCCTTGTGGACGATCAGGACGCGACCGCAGAGCGCCTCGACCTCCGGCAGGATGTGGGTGGACAGGAGGATCGTCTTGTCGCCCGCAAAACCGCGTACGAGCGCCCGGATCGCACGGATTTGGTTCGGATCGAGGCCGCTCGTCGGCTCGTCCAGGATGAGCAGCGGCGGGTCGGCGAGGAGCGCGTCGGCCAACCCCACCCGCTGCCGGTAGCCCTTGGAGAGCTGGCCGATGATCCGGTCGCGCACGTCTTCGACCTGGGCGCTGCGCAGCGAGCGTTCCAGCGCCGCGTCGATGGCCCCACGCCCACGGATACCCTTCAGCTCTCCGCGGTAGCGGAGGTACTCGTGGACCCGCATCTCGGGGTAGAGGGGGACACCCTCGGGCATGTAGCCGATCTGGCGGCGTGCGCCGATGGGGTCGCGGACCGCGTCCACTTCCCCGACCCGGATCCGCCCGGCGCTCGGCGCCAAAAAGCCCGTGATCATCCGGAGCGTCGTGCTCTTGCCGGCGCCGTTGGGCCCCAAGAAGCCCACGATCTCCCCCTTCCGCACGCGGAACGAGATGGCGTCGACGGCTCGGCGGCTTCCGTAGTTCTTCGTGAGGTCGGCGACCTCGAGCACCGTATCCTCCTGGGCGGGCTTGTAGACCGTGGTCGTTCCCCTCGCAACCACGATCCCGCCGCTGAATGGGGCGCAGGCGATGGACAACGAACGACCCATGAGCTTGGCATCTGACGCTGGGAGCTTTCCGCGCGCCGTGACCCCCAAGTCCCTCGACCCCCTGATCGCCCGCGCCCAAGCCGGCGACGAGGCCGCGTTTCAGGAGCTCTTCCGGACCTATCGCGACACCGTCGCGCGCATCGTCCACCGCGTGATGGGGCCTTCGCACGAGCTCGAGGACGTGGTGCAGGACGTCTTCATCCACGTCTTCCGGTCGATCGGCAAGTTCCGCGGAGACGCCAAGTTCACCACCTGGCTCTACCGGCTGACGACGAACGTCACCAAGATGCATCTGCGCCGAAAGCGCTCGCGGCCACGCTTCGCGGACGTCCCGGTGCCCGAAAGCCGCCCCGAGAGCGCCCCGGTCGAGCAGCCGGACGCCGCCGCCGAACGCAAGGAGCGGATCGCCGCCCTTTACCGACTGGTCGACCGTCTCTCCGAGAAGAAGCGCACGGTCCTGGTGCTGCACGACTTCGAAGGCTTGCCCGCCAAGGAGATCGCCGAGATCGTCGACGCGCCCGTGTTGACCGTCCGCACGCGCCTCTTCTACGCGCGCAAGGAGCTCTACGCGACCCTCTGCGAAGAGCCGGCGCTGGCCGCGTCCGTCGAGTCCCTGCTCGGCGCGCGAGGGAAGTCGAAGACGGAGGCGCCTCGTTGACGCATCGGCCCAAGTGGCGCGCCCTGAGCGCGTACCACGCCGGGGCCCTCGGGCCTGACGGACGCCGCCGAGTCGAGCAGCATCTGGCGACGTGCGAGCCGTGCACCGCTGGGCTGGCACGGATCGAGGCCTACGACGAGGTTGCCCGGACGGTGCGGGCGCAGCGAACGCCACCGATGGCGGCGCGGCTCGGCGCCGAGGCGGCCGTGGTGGCGAGCCTCGCGGGGGAGGTTCGGAACCAGCCGAATCCCGAGGTCCCCGAAACCCTCGGCGCGAAAGCCGCGGCGCTCACCGGGGTCTTCGCCGAAGCGGCGAACGCCGAGACGCCGGTCCTCGACTGGGCTGCGATCGAGGCCGGTGTCTTCGCTGCGGGGGCAGCCCAGGCCGAACCCGTCGGGCCGAAGGAGCGGGAAGGCGAGCACGAACCCAAGTGGCGGGCGCTCCTCGCCTACCACGAGGGCGCCTTGAGCGACGCCGGCCGGGCGCGGCTGGAAGCCCACTTGGCAAGCTGCCGTGTCTGTCAGCGGACCCTCGCGTCGATGGGCACCTACGACGAGGTCGCCGACGCCCTCCAGAGGTCGACGCCCGAGGTCGCCTTCGAGCGCATCGAGCCGTCCCTCCGCCGTGCGTCCAGACGTCCGCATCGCGGGCGCTGGCTGGCCACGGGCGCCGGGGTGCTGGCCGCAGCGGCGGCCTTCGCCCTCCTCGTTCGCCCGGCCGAACCTTCGGTGCCCGTCGCAACCTCGGAACCTGTGGCGGAACCTCTGGTCGAGGAGGCCTCGCCCCTCACTGCCACCGTCGTTGCCGTCGGTGGGGACGTCCGCGTGGCGGGGCGCGCTGTGGACCTGGGAGCGGCCCTGGACGAAACCGACGCGGTGACCCTGGCGCCCGACGCCGCGGTCCACGTTCGCCTCGCCTCGGGCACGGGCTTCGCGCTCGCGGGCGCAGCAGAGCTCGCCCTCTCCCGCCTGCGGGACGATGGAATCGAGCTGGAGCTCCGCCGGGGGCGGGTCCAGAGCCAGGTGCGGACGGGGACCCCCTACTCGGTGCGAGCTGGCCCCTACGTGGTGCGCGTGCGCGGGACGCGCTTCGAGGTGCGGCGCGAAGGCGACGACGTGGCGGTGACGGTGGACGAGGGTGTGGTCGAGGTGCTCCGCGACGGCGCGCTCGTCGCGCTCCTGCCTGCCCCCGCGCAGTGGAGCTCGCGCGACGGGTTCCAAAGCTCACCGCAGGGCTCCGTGCGCGCCCCTTGGGGGCTCTCCTTGGCACCCTCCGAAGGCGCCGACGTGCAGCTCGCCCCCACGGACCGCCTGGTCCGCTGGGAGATCGGCGGAGCGACCTTCGTGGCCGCCGGTGGGCTCGCGATGCGCGCGCCGCCCGGTCCGCTCGCGCTGACCGCGATCGACGCCCAGGGGCGCCGCCACGACGCCACCGTCGAAGTCGCCGCCGAGGGGGCGCTCGTCGAGGACACGGTGGTCCTGCCCGAGGAGCAGCCATCGCGTCGTGGGACGCTGCGCCCCGAGGACATCCAGTCCGTCGTGCGACCGAGCGTCGCGCGCATGCAGCGCTGCTACGAGCGCATCCTCCGACGGATGAACCCGGAGCTCGAGGGCTCCTATGCCCTCCGCGTGACGGTCCAGCGCGACGGCTCCGTGAGGCGAGTGCGCGTAGTCACCGACGCCGATGCCCCCCCGCCCTTCGTCGCCTGCCTCGAGACCATTGCCCGCCGCTGGCGCTTCCCGAGCCCGGAGGGTGGACCCACCGCCACGTTCCGCCTCCCACTGCGTTTCGACGTCTCCGCGCACTGAGCCGGCAGCAGCGGAGCTGGCCGAGCGAGCTCTCCTCGAAACGCGCCGGCGCAGCGGAGGCTGTCCTTCCGACGGGCCGAGCCCCTCCTCCGGCACGCCGGAAAGTAGCCGGCATGTAGGCGCATATCGTACCTTGTGGGTGTGTTGCCCTGGAAGGCCGCTCTTCAGCTCGCCGCGTGCACCCTGGCCGCCGTCGTCGGCGCCGTGGGGGCCGAGCAGCTGGCCCACTGGACGAGCGCACTGAGCACCTCCCGGCACGCCCGAGCAACGCGGCTCGCCCCTACGGGGACTGCCGAAGAGCCCCCCGAGCCGGCGCCCGCCCCCGAGCCGGCGCCCTCCCCCGAGCCGGCGCCGGACATGATCTTCAGCCGCGACGAGGTGCGGACGGCGCGCGCCGTCGGGCGCCACCTCCAGGGCGGGCGCGTCATCACCGGCGGCACTCGCAACCGGCTCGTCCTGTTCACCTTCGACGACGGCCCCGACCGGCGGACCACGCCGCGGTTGCTCCGCTACCTCGACGAGCTCGACATCCGAGCCGTCTTCTTCGTGACCACCAGCAAGGTCACCGGCCCCGGGGCGCGGGCGCGGGCCCAGGCGGACCTCCTGCGCGAGATCGTCCGACGCGGCCACATGATCGGCAACCACACCCACCAGCATCGAGCGCTCCCCTTGATCGACACGGAGGCCGTCCTCGCGGAGATCGACCAAGCGCAGGCGGCCATCGAGGCCGTCGTTGGTGAGCGGCCGTTTTTGCTCCGCCCCCCCGGAGGCACCCGCTCGCCCCGGGTCGACCGCCTCATCGCCGAGCGCGGCTACACGCAGGTCCTGTGGAACCTCGGGACCGGGGACTTTCAAGTGCGGAGCGCCGACGAGGTCGTGCGAACCTGGTCTCGGATCCTCGAGCGGCGCGAGCGAGAAAACGGGGAGCGAGGCGGCATCGTCCTCCTCCACGACACCCACCCCTGGAGCGTCGAGGCCTTCCCGCGCATCGTCGCCGAGCTCCGCCGCCGCAACTGTGAGCTCCTGGAGCGCGGCGAAGAGCTGTACGACATCGTCGACGACCCTGCTCTCTTTTTCGTGCGCCGAGGCGAGGCGGGCCCCTCCGCGGAAGCACCGCTCCTTCAGCTCCCGCCGGCGGCGTACGCTGCGCGACAGGCCCGCGTGCGCCGCCGAGCCGAGCGACGCTGCCGCGCCACCGTCGCCCAACGCTGACCGAGCGTTCACGAAGCGAGCGGCCGTGATACCGGCGCCCGTTGACCGGAAAAACCCTGAGGGAGCGCACCGGGCCGGTTGTCCCCGGACGGGGCCCATGCCTACATGGGGCGTCATGCAGACCATGAGCCGCTGCCCTCGCTGCCAGTTCGACAACCCTCGCCTGTGGCGCTCCTGCGCCGCGTGCGGTCGTCCGCTGGGGACCGGCGCCCGCCGCAGCGGCCTCGAAGCTCTGGAGGCCACCGGCACGGTCGTCAGTTCGGCGCCCGAGTTCGTGGACCACGCCTCAACCGCCTCGGAAGAGGTCGACCTGTCCAGCTTGGACGACCAGGAGATCGACGAGGCCGAGGGAGAAGTCCCGCTCATCGGACAGGCCGAGGCCGCTCAAGTCGTGCAGACGGGGATCGAGCGCGCGTTCACCGTGGGCGCACCGACCCTCGTCGCCCTCGAAGGAGGCCGCGGTTCGGGGAAGACGCGCCTGCTCATCCACGCCTCGGAGATCGCCGCGCGGATCGATCCGCGGGTGCGGGTTCTCTACGCTGCCTGCCGGGAAGGGGGCGACGGCGCCTATGCTCCGTTTTCTCGCCTGCTCCTCGAACGCTTCGGGATCACCCCCTCCTCGTCACCGAGCGTCGTCCGCGCGCAGATGTCGACGATCGTGCGCGAGGCCCTGCAGACCACGGAAGCGGTGACCGTCGCCGAGACCACCCACCTGCTGGGCTACGTCGCCGGCGTCCCCTTCCCCGACAGCCCCTTCCTCGCCCCTCTCCAGGACGATCCTGCCGAGCTCCACAGCCGCGCGTGCCGGGCCATCCGGCGCCTCATCGAGGGCGACGCCCAGGCTCGCCCGCTCTTGCTCCTGCTCGACAACGTGCACTGGGCCGAAGACAGCGCCTGGGATGTGGTTCGTGCGCTCTGCGAAGGGGAGGCGCACCTGGCCATCGTGCTGGCCGGCGACGAACCGGCGGCCGCACGCGCCGCGGAGCTCGACCCCCGGGGGGGTGTCGCCGTCGGTCCGGTCGCTCCCATGAGCGAGGCGGAGGTCGCGTCCATGCTGCACGTCCTCATCCCGAGCCTCGTCAGCGCACCGGAGCCACTGGTCGCCGCCCTCACCCACCGCAGCGGAGGCAACCCCTCGGCGCTCCGCGAGCTCGTCTTCGCCCTGTGGGAAGCAGGGGTGTTCGTGCAAGGAAGTCAGGGGATCGAGGTGGACCTCGCCCGACTCGAAGAGGGCGACCTCCCCGTCACCATCGAGGACGCGATCGAGGCGAGACTGGCGCGACTGACCCCCCTCGAGCACGCGACCCTCAGCCGGGCCGCGGTCGTCGGTGAGATCTTCTACGACGGCGCCATCCTCGGACAGATGCGCTCCGAGCGAGAGGCGCCCGGGAGCTTGGAGGACCCGCTGAGCATCTGGCCGGACGACGACGACGCCCTCGCGTTGACGCGCGCGCTGTGGAGCCTCGAGGAGAAAGGGTTCGTGACCCCCCTCGACGAGTCCGACCTCCCCGGAGCGCGGCAGTACGCCTTCACCCTCGGCGGGGCCCGTGAGCGGCTCTACGGGAGCCTCGACTCAGACGTCCGCGCCCGGCGCCACGCCGCCGTCGCGCGCTGGCTCGGCCTCATCGGCACCGTTCAACGCGAGGGCGTAGCCGCGATGATCGCCCCGCACCTCGAGCGCGCCGGTCAGACCGTGCGGGCCGGGCGCGCATACCTCGAAGCCGCCCAATACGAGCGCATGAACCTCCGGACCCAGCGCGCCCTCAAGTACATCGAGCGCGCCCTCGACCACATCCCCGCCGAGGACGTCGTCCGTCGCATCGAGGCGCTCCACGAGCACGGCTCGTTGCTGCACACCCTCGGCCGCTTCGACGAGGCGATGGTCGCGTTCGGGCAGATGCTCCGGCTGGCCTGGAACGTCGGCGCGCGGGGCAAAGGGGGCGCGGCCCTCAATCGGCTCGCTCGGGCCCTCCGCGCTCAGGGCGAAGACGAACGCGCCCGGGCGCTGCTCCGGCGAGCCCTCGACCTCTTCCGGGCAGCCCACGACCTACGAGGGGTGGCGGCGACCCTCGACGACCTCGCGCAGATCGACCTGCTTCGCGGCCAACTCGACCGGGCGGTCAAGTTTGCCAACGAAGCCCTCGAGATACGCCGCGCACACCAAGATCGAAGGGGTGAGGCCGTGTCCCTGCACACCCTGGGGCAGCTCGAGATGCGCCGCGGCAATCTCGAGATGGCGCAACAGATCTTCTTGCTCTCGCTGGAGATCCGCGAGGCCATCGGCGACGTGGAAGGCGTGCTTCAGTCGCACAACGCCCTGGGCGTGATGGCCTACGAGCGCGGCGACCGCGCCGGCGCCGTCAATGCCTGGCGCGCCGCCCTCGAACGAGCCCGGGACCTCGCCGACCGACGTTCGGAGTGCTTCCTCCTCAACAACGTCGGGGAGGCGCGGATCGCCGATGGGATCTACGACGAGGCGGAGGTCGCGCTCGACCGAGCCCTCGCCCTCGCCGAAGAGCTTGGGGACAAACGCGCCCGGGCCGAGGTGCTCCGCAACCGCGGCCTTCTCGCCCTACGCCGAGGCGACGACGACGCTCGGGAGCGCCTGCAGAGTGCCCTGGCGGCCGCCGAAGAGTACGGCGGGCGGGAGGCGGTCGCTCTGGCGCTGCGGGCCATCGGTCAGCTCCATGGGATGACCCTCTTCGACGGGAGCGGGGGCGTCGACACCCGCGCCGAGGAGGCCTTCACGAAGAGCATCGAGATCTTCCGCGAGCTGGGCAACGAACGCGAGGCCGCGCGATCCCTCGTCGAGTTGGGCAAGCACCTGCTCGAGCGCGGTGAACAGGAAGCCGCCCAGAGCCGGCTGCGCGAAGCTCGCGCCACCTTCCGCCGTATGGGGCTCGTCGAAGAAGCGGCGCGGGTCGACCAGGAGCTCAGCGCTCTCTGACGCTCACCGAACAACGTCGAGAAAACAACGTCGACAAGACGCTCACCGAAGAACGACGAGGCCGCAATCAAAGGGCGCAATCAATCGGCCGGATCGGCGCGTACGACGATCACGCCGACGTCCTCGGCGATGGCCGGCATCGGCACCACGCCGTAGCCGTACCACTTGGTGTAGAGTTGCATCTGTCCCGTGAAGCCGCCGGGGCTTCGCGCGAGGCCCGCGGCCCGAGCCGCGGCGTCCGGGAGCACTTCGGTCACCTCCGGCGGCGCCTCCGGCGAGGGAAACACCCGGTCGCCCTTGTACAGATAGACCCAGACGATGAGGCCGCGCTCGATCTCCGGCGCGAGCTCGACCCGGAGCTGCCGGCTGAGCCGCTGCGACTCGCGCCAGAGGGGGATGCCTGCCACCACGGCGCCGACGACCCGGCCTTCGTGCCTCGCCGGCGCCGCGAAGAGGATCGAGTAGCTCGGGGGAGCGCCCTCTTGGAGGGCCTCGAACTCCCCGAGCCCTCGGCTCACCCGCCCTTCGAGGGCCGCACGCACCACCTCGTAGCGCTCGGCGAAGTTCTGCCCCTTCATCTGATCGTCGTCGCTGTCGCGGGCGATGACGATGCCGTCCGCATCGACCGCTGCCAAAAAGCTCATCGGGGACGTGATGAACGCGCC
>JALVDI010000178.1 GCA_027009115.1 Polyangiaceae bacterium
TGCGTCCCGTGAAGGTACACCACCTCAACTGCGGAACCATGTGCCCCTTCAGCCGCCGCCTCATCAACGGGGGGGGCGCCTGGACGGAGGCCGGCGAGCTCGTCTGCCACTGTCTGCTCGTCGAGACGAAGGCGGGCCTGGTGCTCGTGGACACGGGGTTCGGTATGGACGACGTGCGCGATCCCGCACGCCGGGTCGGTCCCATCCGGCACCTCATGCGTGCCCGCTTCGACGAAGCCGAAACCGCCATCGCGCAGGTACGCCGCCTCGGCTTCGACCCGAAGGACGTGCGGCATCTCGTGCTGACGCACCTCGACGTCGACCACGCCGGCGGGCTGTCGGACTTCCCCTGGGCCACGGTGCACCTGCTGGCCGCCGAGAAGCGCTCGGCGGTCGACGCCCCCAGCGCCATCGCGCGCCGCCGCTACCGCGAGACGCAGTGGGGCCACGGACCGAAGTGGGCGACGTACGAACCTGCGGGAGAGCCGTGGCGCGGCTTCGAGTGCGTCCGGGAGCTGCAAGGCCTGCCTCCGGAGATGCTCCTGCTGCCGTTGATCGGCCACACCCTCGGCCACGCGGCGGTCGCCCTCGAGAGCGAGGAGGGCTGGATGCTCCACTGCGGCGATGCCTACTTCGCGCGCCCATCGATCGAGCCCGGCGGTCGGCTCCCGGTGGGACTGCGGCTCTTCCAGCGGGCCGCCGCGATGCGATACGAGGCGATGGTGGCCAACCAGGCGCGCCTGCGAGAGCTCCACGCCGCCGACCCGGAGCTGACCGTCTTCTGCGCTCACGATCCCCGCGAGCTCGCCAGCCTCAGGGGCGTCGAAGCGCACATGTGAAACAGCGGCCGCAGCATGTATGCTGAGGCATGCGGGCGGTTGCGGTCTTGCTGCTCTTGGTCGCGTGCGACGGGGGGATCCTCACGCGCGTCGAGGGCAACACCGACGGTGGGAAGCGCGACGCCGCCACACCGCGCGACGCCGCCACACCGCGCGACGCCGCCACACCGCGCGACGCCGCCGCCCCTCCCGACACCTCGGTGCCCCCTCCGAGGGACAGCGGGCCCGGTGAACCAGACGCCGCCCTCCCCGACGACTGCGCCGGCGGCCCCTTGCCCGAGCCGATGCCGGGATGTCGCCCCACGCCCGTCCCGAACACCGGCGACCCCTACGCCGACTGCGTCGCCCGCATCAACCAGTTCCGCGCCGAGTGTCAGTGCTTGCCGCCGCTGCAACGCTGGACGGAGGCGGAGAGCTGCGCCGACATGCAGGCAGAGTACGACGGCAACGGCGGCGGCCCCCACGGCGGCTTCCGCTCCGGCGTCTGCAGTCCTCGGGGCAACGCTCAGAACGAATGCCCCCGCTGGCCCTCCGTCGACCAAGTGATCGAGGGGTGCCTGCAACAGATGTGGGACGAGGGTCCAGGCGAGCCGTTCAGCGAGCACGGGCACTACATCAACATGTCGAGCACCCGCTACAGCCGGGTCGCCTGTGGCTTCTACACGACGCCCGACGGACGCCTCTGGGCTGTCCAGAACTTCCAGTAGGCCTCGATCCCAGCAGTCGCTTGCGGCAGGCGTCGCTTCAGGCCGTGGCGAGCCGCACCGGCAGCCGCCGCGGGCCCCAGGTCCCCGGCCGCTCCTGGAACACCCCGGCGATACGGGTCCCGCAGGCACTGCAGCAGCCCTTGGGGTCGAGCTTCCACTCCGTCAGCCGGTACCAGTCGCGGCCAATGACGCGGGTACCGCAGGATGGGCAGTAGGTGCTCTGACCTTCCTCGTCGTGGATGTTGCCCGTGTAGACGTAGTGCAGGCCTGCGCGACGCGCGAGGGTACGCGCGCGGCGGAGCGTCTCGGCGGGCGTGCGCTGCTTGTCCTGCATCTTGTAGTCGGGGTGGAAGGCGCTGAAGTGCAGCGGCACGTCCGGGCCGAGCTCGTCGTGGATCCAGGAGCTCATCGCCTGCAGCTCCTCGTCACTGTCGTTCTCGCCGGGGATGAGCAGTGTGGTGATCTCGAACCAGACATCCGTCTCGTGCTTGAGGTAACGGAGCGTGTCGAGCACCGGCTGAAGCTCGGCGCTGCAGAGCTTCCGATAGAAACGCTCGCTGAACCCTTTGAGGTCGACGTTCGCCGCGTCGATGTGGGAGAAGAAGTCTGGACGCGCCTCGTCGGTGATGTAACCGGCGGTGACCGCGACCGACCGGATGCCTCGGGCCCGACACGCCTTGGCCGTGTCCACGGCGTACTCGAGAAAGATGACCGGATCGTTGTAGGTGAAGGCGACGCTGGCGCAGCCAAGCTCCTCGGCCGCCTGAGCGATGGCCTCCGGCGGCGCCTCGTCCATCAGGCGGTCCATCTCGCGGGACTTGGAGATGTCCCAGTTCTGGCAGAACTTGCAGGTGAGGTTGCAGCCTGCGGTTCCAAAGCTCAGCACCGCCGTCCCCGGGAGGAAGTGGTTGAGAGGCTTCTTTTCGATGGGATCGATGCAGTAGCCGCTCGAGCGCCCGTAGGTCGTCAACACGATCCGGTCGCCCTGGCGTGCCCGCACGAAGCACAGGCCGCGCTGCCCTTCGGCGAGCTTGCAACGCCGAGGGCACACGTCGCATTGGATCCGCCCATCGGGCAGCCGCGACCAATGACGGCCGGGGGCTCCCTCGATGTCCGTTGGGTTCATCGAAGGACAAGTTAAGTCGCGCCTCGGCGTGTGTCGCCGAGGGTGTGCGAGCCATCACCGTGCTCGACTCCAGGGGACGTGGCCAAGTCTTGCGGCGCTCGTCCCGGACGCTTAACCGTGGAACGGTGAAGGTTCGCCCCCCAGCCGTCGCGGGACTCTTTTACCCGGCCGACCCACCCACGCTGCGTCGCACCGTAGCGGGGTTTCTCGCCGAGGCCCCGGCGACGGACGAAGCCCCCAAGGCGATCATCGCGCCCCATGCCGGCTACGCTTATTCGGGGCCCATCGCGGGGACCGCCTACGCCCAGTTGCTGCCTGCCGCCGAGCAGCTCCGACGCGTCGTCCTCCTGGGTCCCGCACACCGCGTCCCGATTCGTGGCCTGGCGGTGCCGAGCGTCGATGCCTTCATGACCCCGCTGGGGCTCGTACCCATCGACACGGACGCTGTCGCAGCGCTGCGGGAGCTCCCCTTCGTCGTCGTCAGCGACGCGGCCCACCGCGAGGAGCACGCCATCGAAGTGCAGCTCCCTTTCCTGCAGCAGCTCGCGAGCGACTTCGCGATCGTCCCGATCGTCGTAGGTGCGGCAAAACCCGAAGAAGTCGCCGCGGCCCTCGACCGGGTCTGGGGCGGCGACGAGACGCGCATCGTCGTCAGCTCGGACCTCTCGCACTACCACGACTACGCGACGGCTCGGCGCCTCGACGCCCAGACGACCGAGGCGATCGAGGCCATGGCCCCCGAGCGCTTCCATCGCGACGCCGCGTGCGGTCGCTTGCCCATCGCGGGGCTCCTGCAGGCGGCCAAGCGCCGAGGCATGCACGCGCGCACCCTCGACCTGCGCAACTCCGGCGACACCGCGGGGCGCCGTGATCAAGTGGTGGGGTACGGGGCCTATGCTGTCGCCTGAGGCACGCGCGCGGATCCTCGAAATCGCACGGGAGTCCGTGAAGCACGCGGTCCTCATCGGCGGACCGCTCCCCGTGAACGCCGCCGAGGAGCATCCGGAGCTGCGCCCGCCGCGGGCGACGTTCACGACCCTCGAAGAGGACGGCGCGCTGCGCGGATGCACCGGCGTGGTCGTGGCGTTCCGCCCCCTCGCCGAAGATGTGGCGGCGACGGCGGCGAGCGCGGCGACTCAGGACACGCGCTTCCCGCCGGTGCGCCCGGAGGAGCTGCCGCGGATCGACGTCTCGGTGTCGGTGCTCTCCCCCATGGAGCGACTGCCCGTGGGCTCGGAAGAGGAGCTGCTGGCAATCCTCAGACCTGGCGTCGACGGCCTGATGCTCACGGAAGGCATGCGACGCGGCGTCTTCTTGCCGCAGGTTTGGGAGAGCCTCCCGCGACCCCGTGACTTCCTCGAACACCTCCGCCGCAAAGCCTCGCTCCCGCCCGGCTATTGGAGCGACACGCTCCAGGTGCACCGCTTCACCGTCGAGAAGGTGCGCTGAGGCGAGCCAAAGGCGCACCGCAAGCGCCGTGGTATAGCGTGGAGCATGTGCCGTCACATGGCCTACCTGGGACAGCCGCGGACGTTGCAGGAGCTCCTGCGCGAGCCGCCGCACTCCTTGGAGGTGCAGAGCTACGCGCCCAAAGAGATGAACGGCGCGATCCTCAACGCCGACGGCTTCGGCCTCGCCTGGTACGTCGAAGGGCACCTCGAACCGGCGCGGTACCGCAGCGTGCTGCCCCTGTGGGCCGACGAGAACCTGCCTGAGCTCGCGCCGCGACTGACCACGGGGTGCCTCCTCGCCAACGCACGGAGCGCCACGCCCGGGCTCGGCATGGGCCTGGCAAACACGCCGCCCTTCGTCCGCGGCCGCTGGACCTTCTCCCACAACGGCTACGTCCGCGGCTTCCGCGAGCGCGTGATGCGCCCCCTGCGGGCCGCCCTCAGCGACGCGGCCTACCGCGGCATCCGCGGCGGCACCGACAGCGAGCACCTCTTTGCCGTCTTCCTCGACGCGGTGCGCGACGCCTCGCCGGAAGACGCCCTGCAAGCCCTCGTGGATCGGGTGCGTGCGCTGGCGCCTGACGAAGAGTCCTTGTTGAGCGTGCTCGTCAGCGATGGCACGACGATCTGGGCGCTGCGTCACGGGATCGGCGGCCCGGCCCCAAGCCTGTATCGTTCGGCCGAGGGCGCCGACGTCTTCGTGGCCAGCGAGCCTCTCTTCGATGGGGCCTGGGAACCCTTGCCGGCGGGGAGCATCGCGCGCTTCGACGGAGAGCTCGCCCTGCGCGAGGTTGCGTGATGGCGACGCCGCTGGAGCGCCTCGCGCGAGCTCGGCAGGCCACCCTCCGCTTCCTCGAGGGGCTCGACGACGCCGCGCTGTGCGCGCAGCCGCACCCGGACTTCAGCCCGATCGGTTGGCACCTGGGACACGTCGCCTTCACCGAAGCGCTCTGGATCCTCGACCGCGGCTTCGGTGACCGGGCGCTGACGGGGCCTTACGCCTGGCGTTTCGCGCAGGACGGGCGCCCCAAGCGCGAGCGCGCCGAGGGGTTGGACCGCAGGGCGCTGCTCGCCTACATGGAGGCCGTTCGCGCCCTCGTGATCGACCGTTGGTCGGAGCCCGCGGCGAGCGATGAGCCCCTCCGCCGGGACTACCTCGGGTGGTTCCTCGCCAGCCACGAGCACCAGCATCGCGAGACGATGGCGACGGTCCTGAGCCTGATGGACGACGGAGCGCAGCTCGACGCGCCGCCCCTCGCCGACGACGGGCCTCCGCCCCGGGTCGCGATCGCCGGCGGCGCGGTGTGGCTCGGCGACCCGGGCGAGCTGGCCTACGACAACGAGCGCCCCCCCTTCGAGGTGGAGCTCGCGCCCTTCGCCCTGGACGCGCACCCGGTGACCGCCACGGCCTGGGCGCGCTTCATGGAGGATGGGGGCTACGAGCGGCGCGCGCTGTGGAGCGACGAGGGCTGGGCCTGGCGGCAGCAGACGGGCGCGTGCCGGCCGCGGGGATGGCAGCGCGCCGGCGCGGGGTGGAGCCGACCGCGGCTCGGCAAGCGCCGCCCCGTCGACGGGCGCGAGCCGGTCTGGGGCGTGAGCTGGTACGAGGCCGACGCCTTCGCGCGTTGGCGCGGGGGGCGACTGCCGTCGGAGGCCGAGTTCGAGCATGCCGCGGCCCAGGACGCCCCCGCCCGCTGCGTTGGGCTCGCTGGCGATGGGCCCTGCCCCGTCGGCGGCGCAACCCTGACGGACCTCTTGGGCAACGTGTGGGAGTGGACCGCCGACTGGTTCGAGCCGCGGCCCGGCTTTCGCGCGTTCCCCTACCGCGGCTACTCGGTCCCTTACTTCGGGGGCACGCACCGCGTCCTGAAGGGCGGCAGCTTCGCGACGGACCCGAGCCTCGCGACACCGCACTTCCGCAACTGGTACGTGCCCTCGACCCGAACGCTCTGCGCCGGTCTGCGGGTGGCCTACGATGACTGAGCCCGGGATGCCGACGACGCCTCCCTGGTGGAAGCGCATCCCTCTGATCGTCTGGGCTCTGGTGCTGCCGGCCTTGCTCGTCGGCGCCCATCGCCTGATCCTCGGCAGCGGTCGGCGCATCCCCATCGTCGGCGCCGGCGCCCTCGCCCAGCTCCACGAGGCGGACGCACCCGAGGTCGCCCGTTACGCCTTGGACGTGCGCGCCCACGAGGCTCCGGAGCAAACCCGCGCGCGGATCGAAGCGGAGATCTCGGAGTGGCCCGACATCCTCGTCTTCGGCTTCGACGAGGTCGCCCTTCAGGACCCGGCGCAGGCCCAGCGCGACCTGGCGGAGCTCGCCCAGGCCGTGGAGAACGCCGCCGGCGTCCCGGTCGTGGTGGGCTTCGTTGGAGCAGACGAGGACTTCACCCGTTGGTTTCGCGAGAGGCTCTGCACCGGGGGGCGCTACCGCGTGTGCGTCGAGCCGGGCTCCGATGTCGCCGCCGCCGTCGCAGCAGGGGTGCGCGACGGCATCGCCCGACACGACGCACTGCGGGCGACCACTCAGGTCGGGCGGTGAGGACGTTCTCCTTGAGCGCACTCTTGCTTGCGGCCTTCCTGTCGCCACGGCCTGCCCCGCAAGCGAGGACGTCGCTGTGGGGGGTGGCGCTAGCACTCCACCCGCGGGAGGCTGCGCGACAAGGGTTTGCCTATCCCCCCGACCCCGCGCCGCTCCGCGGACTCGGAGCCAGGGCGATCCTCCTGACGCCGTCCTGGAACGTCGCGAATGTCCATGGGAGCGAGCTGAAGCCGGGCGAGGTCCGCGACGGAACGCTGCGCCGGGTGATTCGCCGCGCTCACGAGCTCGGCCTCGCGGTGGCGCTGGCGCCCTGGGTCGCCCTCGAGGAGGCGGGCCCGGGACAGTGGCGGGGAACCCTCGACCCGGCCGACCGCCCCGCCTGGTGGCGAAGCTACACCCGCTTCGCGCTCCACTACGCGCGCCTGGCGGCCGAAGAGCGCGTGGCGATCCTCGCCATCGGCCACGAGCTCAGCTCTCTCGGCAACGATCGCGCCTGGGGGCCGATCGCCCGGCGCGTCCGCTCGGTGTACGGCGGGCCCTTGGCCTTCGTGGCGAACCACGACGCCCTCGACGCGGTCCCCGCCGACGCCATCGATGTGCTCGGGGTGAGCGCGTACTTTCCCCTGGCGCGGGACACCGACGCGAGCGAGGCCACCATGCGCCGCCGATGGCGCGCCCTGGCCGAACGGCTGCGACGCTTCAAGGAGCGTCACGGCAAGCCGCTGGTCGTCTTCGAGGTGGGCTATCCGAGCCGCGACGGGGGCGCCGTGCGGCCGTGGGACGACAGCCGCGGTACCCCCGCGGACCCCGACGAGCAGCGACGAGCCTACGCCGCGCTCACCTCCGCGCTGCAGGACGCCTCCTGGCTCGACGGGCTCTTCTTCTGGACCTGGTTCGGCGACGGGGGAGCTTACGACCGTCACTACACGGTCCGAGGCAAACCCGCCGAGGATCGATTGCGCGCCTTCTTGAGCCGACGCACCTCAGCGGCTCCGTGGTAGCCTGCGACGCCCACCGCAAGAGAACGTGGGCGGCCCACCTTGGGCCAAGGAGGAGACTTCGACCATGCAGGTGCTCGTCATCAACTGCGGCTCGTCGAGCGTGAAGTACAAGGTCCTCGACACCACCGGGGGCGAAGCACGGCTGGGCGGCACGATCGAGCGCGTCGGGGACGAACGCAGCCACGACGACGCGATCGCAGCCATCCTCGAGGAGGCCGCCGACCTTCCCATCGAGGTCGTGGGGCACCGCGTCGTCCACGGCGGCGAGGCCTTCCACGACGCCCAGCGGATCGACGACGCGGTCGAAGCCGCCATCGAGGCCTGCGTGCCCCTCGCGCCCCTGCACAACCCGGCGAACCTCGCCGGCATCCGGGCCGCTCGCCGACTGCTCCCGGACGTGCCCCACGTCGCCGTGTTCGACACGGCCCTCCACGCCCGCATGCCCCGTCGCGCCAAGACCTACGCCCTCGACGCCGAGGTGGCCGGCAAGTACGGGCTGAGGCGCTACGGCTTCCACGGCACCTCCCACGCCTACGTCGCCGACCTCGCCGCCGAGCACCTCGGGCGCGACCTGAGGGATCTGCGCATCGTCTCGCTGCACCTCGGCAACGGCGCGAGCGCTTGCGCGCTGGAGCTCGGCAGCTCCGTGGAGACCTCGATGGGCATGACGCCCTTGGAAGGGCTCGTGATGGGGACCCGCTCGGGCGACCTCGATCCGGGGGTCGTGCTGTTGCTCGCCCGTGAACTCGGCGTCGAGGCCACCGACGAACTGCTCAACCGGCGTAGCGGGCTCGCGGGACTCAGCGGCGTCGGCAACGACCTGCGAGACATCCAGCGGGAAGCCGAAGAAGGCAACGACCGCGCACGCCTGGCCATCACCGTCTTCGCGCATCGCTGCCGCAAGTACATCGGCGCATACGCGGCGGTCATGGGCGGCGTGGACGCCATCGTACTGACCGGCGGCATCGGTGAGAACAGCGCCGAGATGCGCCGCCGCATCCTCCAGCGCCTCGACTTTTTGGGCGTGCGCCTCGACGAAGACGCCAACGTCGCCGCCAAGGTGAGCGACGCCCGACCCGTCGCCGACATCAGCGAGGCCCACGCCCGCGTGCGCACTCTCGTCGTCGCGACGAACGAAGAGCTCCGTATCGCGCGGCAGGCGGCGAAGGTGGCCCGCGGCGACCAGGACGTGAAGCAGCCGCGCCCCATTCCCATCGCCATCAGCGCCCGCCACGCGCACCTGGACCGAAAGGCGATGGACGTGCTCTTCGGCGAAGGGAGCGAGCTGACGGTCTACCGGCCCCTCTCGCAGCCAGGCCAGTTCGCGTCGGAGCAGCGCGTGAACCTGGTCGGTCCGAGGGGGCGCATCGAGGGCGTGCGGGTGCTGGGACCGCTGCGGCGTGCCTGCCAGGTCGAGGTGTCGCGGACGGACGAGTTCCGGCTCGGCGTCGACGCGCCGATCCGACGCTCCGGACAGGTGAAGGGCTCGGCGCCGATCACCCTCGAAGGACCCAAGGGGACGCTCCACCTCGACGAGGGGCTGATCTGCGCCTGGCGGCACATCCACATGACGACCGCAGACGCCGAGGCCTACGGCGTGCAGGACGGAGACATGGTGGAGGTCACGGTGAGCGGGGGGCCCCGCGACCTGACCTTCGGTGACGTGCTCGTGCGCGTCAAAGACAGCTATGCCCTCGAGATGCACATCGACACGGACGAAGCCAACGCCGCGGAGCTGAGCCCCGGGGCCGCCGGCGAGCTGATCTACAGCGAGCCCGGCTCGAAGGCCACAGCGACCCTTCAGCGCAAGCGCTAGAGCTCATCGCAAGACCCCTCGTCGTCGCTTCGTGGCCTGCGGACGCCCTCTGCCGCCCTCCTCTCACCTCGAGGCGACTCCGCATGCCCTCGGTCTGGGCGTGGCATGTCGCGCCCCGTCCACGGATCGACGCGCGATGGGCACACCTCACAGGAGCCCCCGTGCAACCGCGCAACTGCGACACGGTCGATGCCGGGGCGAACGGCTGAGGCTTCACTCCTCGGGGTCGGCTTGGGCCGATCCGCTCTCGCTCGATCCGCCCGACGCTTCCCCCGCCCCCTCGTCCGAGCTGCTTTCCGGACGCCCGTCGGGGGTCAACAACGTCGAGGGCATCACGTCGGCGCGGGACGTAACCGCCAGCACGTACGGCGAGGTGCTCCCCTGCTCCTTTTCTCCGACGAAGATCCGGTACTCCCCCGCCGGCGCCGCCAGCTCGACGATGGGGTCGGTGCCTTCGTCGTCGTCGCTGCACAGCACGGAACCGTCGGGGGCCTGAACGACCAAGCTCACGTCCCCGGGGCTGTGGACCATGACGCGCACGCTTTCGAGCTCGCCGTCCACCACGAGCAGGTGATCGGGGATGTCCGAGACAAAGCCGACGCATCCCTCGCCCAGGGAGGTCGCCTCCGCGCGTCCGCCGCTCGCGCCACGGACCCGTGTGGGGTCCGGCTCGAAGTCCGCTTCGATGCGGACGGTGCCGAAGTTCGACGAGCGCGGCGGCGACGGCTCGAGGGGAGGTCCGTCCGGGAGCGGCGAGAACTCGTCGGTGCGGCGGTTGAGGGTGCGAGCCGTCAAAGCGGCGCGCCGCCCCTCGTCGTCGCTCAGCCGCAGCCGCATGTTCATGCTCAGCTCCGTCAGACTCGCGAGCACGGGGGCGTCCTCATCGAGAGGGAGGGTCCACTCGAAGCGCGTCGCGAGGTTCGCCGAATCGAGGGTCGCGTTCGGCGGAAGCGGCATACGCATCGATGCCACGTTCAAGTGCCCCTCCACGCGGTAGCTCTGCTCGTCCCTGCGCGCGAGGGTCATGGTGCCGTCGATCGCGCTGTCGTCCGCCTCGATCCGCATGGCCCGGAGCATCGCTGCCGTCGCCTCCGGGTCGATAGACCAGGTGTCGCCCACCCGTCGGGGCATGGGCGTCCCGAAGATGGCGTCCTCGTCACGGTCGGGACCGTCCGGCAACACCAGACCGAGGACCTCGGCGAGCTGCCCCTCCACGTCTTCGCCGTCAACGAGGATCCGGCTCGGCTCGCCCCGGACGACGCGCACGACGGCCCCGCGAGGCAGGGGACTCTGGCGCCGTCCGTCGGCTTCGATCGTGAACTCGTCCACGGTAACCTGGAGCTCCTGCTGGCGGCCTGCGTCATCGACGGAGACCACCTGCGCCTCGCCTTCGAGAGTCGCGACGATGCGCATCTGCCGGCGCTGCGGCGGCTGCCCCTCGGACGCGAGCTCTTCGCTCTGCTGGTTCACGGTGCGCGTGCGGACCCGAAAGCGTCGGCCCGCGTGCTCGGGACGGTCGAGCCGTACCCGGATCGGCGAGTCGTCGGTCGGCGTGGTGTCGCTGGTGCGAGGGCAGGCGGCCAGCAGCAGCAGGGCGAGGGAAGCGTGACGCATGGGCGTGCAGCCTGCTCGGTCGCCCGTGAGCTGTAAAGGCGGCGAGAGCGCCGCCTCGGACCCGCGATGTTCGGATCAGCGCGAGGGCATGCGGCGGGCGATGCGGAAGCTCATCTCCAGGGCCTGCTGGTAGTTCAGGCGCGGATCGCAGACGCTCGTGTAGTTGCGCTCGAGGTCGGCCGCGGTCAGCGCCTGGGCGCCCCCGGTGCACTCGGTCACGTCGTCACCGGTAAGCTCGAAGTGGACGCCGCCGAGATACGTTCCCGCCTCCTCGTGGACAGCCATGACCTCCTCGAGCTCCTGAAGAATCGCGTCGAAATCACGGGTCTTCAGACCCGAAGGGGTCGAGACGGTGTTGCCATGCATCGGGTCGCTCATCCACAGTACGGGGCGCCCTTCGTCGCGCACGCGCGCGACGATCGGCCCGAGCGCGGCACGCGCCCGCGTCGCCCCCATGCGCGTGATCAGTACGATCTTCCCCGGCTCGTCCTGCGGGTTGAGGACGTCGAGGAGCCGGAGCACCTCCTCGGGCGTAGTGCTCGGCCCGAGCTTCACGCCCACGGGGTTGCGCACGCCTCGAAAGAACTCGACATGAGCACCGTCGAGCTGCCGCGTCCGTTCCCCGATCCACGGCAGATGCGTGCTCAGGTCGTACCAACCCCGACGCCGTGGGACGGTGCGCGTCTGCGCCGACTCGTAGTGCAAGTTGAGCCCCTCGTGGCTCGTGTAGAACTCGACCCGACTGAGCTGAGCGACGGATCGCTCTCCGACGGCTTCCATGAAGTCGAGGGCGCGGGTCACCTCATCCACGATGCGCTGATACTCGGCCCGCAACGCGCCCGAGAGCTTTGCGCTCGCCATGAAGCTCAGGTCCCAGTACTCCGGGTGGTGCAGGTCCGCAAAGCCGCTCTTGGTGAGCGAACGGATGAAGTTGAGGGTCAGGCCCGCGTGCTTGTAGCCCTCGACCAGGAGCTGCGGATCGGCGCGTCGAGCCCGGGCCGTAAAGTCCGGGCGGTTGACCAGGTCACCGAAATAGTTGGGCAGCTCGACGCCGTCGCGTACCTCCGTGGGCTTGCTCCGCGGCTTGGCGTACTGCCCGGCGAAGCGGCCGACGCGCGTCACCGGGCGCTTGCCGCCGTGGATGAGCACCATGCTCATCTGCAGCAGAATCTTCAGCTTCGCGGCGATCGAGTCGGGAGCGCAGTCGTCGAGGGTCTCGGCGCAGTCGCCGCCCTGAAGCACGAAGCGCTCCCCTCGCTGTGCCTGGGCAAGCTGCGCCTTGAGCTGCTCGATCTCCCAGCTCGTGACCAGGGGCGGGAGCCGGCGGAGGGTCCGCACCGCGGCCTCCAGCTCCGCAGGATCGTCGTAGGCGATCGCCTGCGCCTTTGGGCGGCTCTTCCAGGAGTCGGGGGACCACGCTGCCATCGCCCCAACCTTGGCACCGCGGCCGGGCTCGAACCACCCGCGAATCCTGCGCCCTCGGCGGTCTCGCCAAGGGCCGCATCCGCTCTATAGTCCGGCCATGGCTGGTCCCTTCCCCACCCTGCGTATCACCCGAAACGCCCTCGTCCCCGAGGGGAGCTTCGCTGAGGCCCAGGCCGCCTACCTTCACCCTGACCCGACCCTCGTCCGAGAGCTCGACACGCTGCTGTCGTCCAAGAAGATCGGCGTCGTCGCTCACTTCTACATGGATCCAGAGCTCCAGGGCGTGCTGGGCGCGTGCTCCTGGAAGCACATCGGCGTCAGCGACTCCCTCGTGATGGCCGACCGCGGCGTGAGGATGGCCGAAGCCGGCTGCCGCACCGTCGTCGTGCTCGGCGTGGACTTCATGAGCGAGAACGCCCGGGCCATGCTCTCGGCGGCGGGCCACGACGAGGTCCCGGTCTACCGCGTGGCCTCCGATCCCATCGGATGCTCGCTCGCCGAGTCGGCCGAAGCGCCGGCCTACGGGGCCTACCTCGCGGAGGCGGCGGCAACCGAGCGCGCCTTGCACGTCGTCTACATCAACACGAGCCTGCGAACCAAGGCCAAAGCCCACGCGCGCGTGCCCACCATCACCTGCACGTCGAGCAATGTGGTGCAGACCATCCTCCAAGCCGCCGCGCAGATCCCCGAAGTGGCGATCTTCTTTGGCCCCGACACGTACATGGGCCAGAACCTCCACAGCCTCTTGAGCGCGCTGGCCGAGATGGACGACGCGGCGATCCGCGCCGTGCACCCCGCCCACGACCGCACGTCGATCCGATCGCTTCTCGGTCGCTTCCGCTACTTCGAGCAGGGAACCTGCATCGTCCATCATATGTTCGGCGCCGAGGTCGTGAAAACCACCCGAGAGCACTACGGCGACGCCTACGTGACCGCGCACCTCGAAGTACCCGGCGAGATGTTCGCCCTCGGCCTCGACAAGCAGCACCGGGGCGAAGGGGTGGTGGGCAGCACCTCGAACATCCTCGGGTTCATCCTGGAGAAGACCCGCGCCGCCCTCACCCAAAGAGACGGGGCACCGCTCCGCTTCGTGCTCGGCACCGAGGCGGGGATGATCACGCCGATCGTCCGACAAGTGCAGGGCCTGCTCCGGGACGCCGCCAGCGACCTGGCGGTGGAGGTGGTGTTTCCCGTCGCCGCCGAGGCCGTGGCGCGCACCGAGGACCCGGCGTTACCCATCGTGCCCGGCGTCGCCAGCGGCGAGGGCTGCTCCGTCGCTGGCGGCTGCGCGACCTGCCCCTACATGAAGAGGAACAGCCTGGACGCGCTCGTGGCGCTCTGCCGACGCATCGACGAGGTACCGTCCGACACCCTGCGCCCTTTCGAACCCAGGAGATACGTCGAGACGATCGGCGGTCGCGCGGTGGCCGAGGTCGGGAGCGAGCCGATCCTCCATATGCGCTGGTTCCAGCAGCACGGTCAGCTCAGCGACACCCTCGTACGCGATGTGGCGACGCGTCACGAGCAAGCGGACTCGGAGTGAGCGTCGCTCAGCGCTCTGCCACGATCAGGAGGTACTCCCCCGCGAGCTCCCGGTCGCTCACGAAGGTATCCAGCGCCAGGTAGTACGTGCCCGCGGGGAGGCTGACCTCGAGCTCCCGGTGCGCGCGCTCGATGCAGCCGGCCTCCGTGGGCGCCGACAAGAGGTGCACGTCGATGTCGACCTCCCCGCGATCGAGCACACGGATCCACAGCTCGCGGGGCACCGCGAGCTCCAGGCGGTAGAGGTACTCGGGCCCGCTCTCGTCCTGCGTGGCGGCGCAGCCCGAGTAGACAT
>JALVDI010000179.1 GCA_027009115.1 Polyangiaceae bacterium
GAGGCGCGGGGCCCGCACCCCACAACCCTGTGATGGTCCTCAGAGAACTCCAAGGATCGCTCAAAGCGCCCAGATCAGCTGCGCCTGCACGAGCATCGCGCTCGTAGGGCCGCCCGCGAGAGCGTCGGCCATGAGGCGAAAGCGCCAGTGTCGGTTCACGCTCAGATACACCGAGCCTCCGGCCCGATGTTCGATGTAGCGCTTTTGGTCCGCGCGCAGCATCCCCGCGGCGAGGCCGTAGTGCACGGCCAGGTCGAGCATCCCTGCGATGGGCCCGGCGCCGATCTCGAGGCGTCCCCCATAGCGTCGCAGCAAGCTGCCGCCGGAGGCTTCCGCCATGACCGAGGCGCGCACGAGGTCGGCGAGGCGAGCGACGCGGAGCTGGAGGTAGCCGGTGCCCACGTCGAGCGTGTCTCGGGTCCCCGTGTGGGCCACGGTGCCCCCCACGCGCAAGTCGATGCGCTCGGCGAGCTCGACGCCGACGTCGGCGCTGCCGTAGTGCCGGGCGTCGTAGCGTCCGGCGCAGGGCTCGGTGGGAGGCGCACCGGACTGAGGGGTCTGGGTGCAGGTCCACTCGGGGGGAAGGAGCGAGTCGAGAAGCCGGCTCCGTTCCGGTTTGCGCAGGCTCCCGTGGACGTGGGCCGAGAGCGGTCCGGTGCGAAAACCGAAGTCCACGGCGAGCGTCGTCAGATCGACCCGCGGGGCGTTCCAGCGGTTGTTCGGGCGGAACATCGAGAGCTCCGCGAAGGCGCCCGCGCTGCCCCAGTCCGGGAAGACGTAGAACTCGGCGGCGAGGCGCCGCTCGTCGATGCCCTGGTAGGTCGAGCCGTGCGCGACGAGGGTTCCCACGGGGCGGAGCGGGGCGTCGGGGCGTTCGAAGTGGGCCTCGACGCCGAAGCGCCCGACGTCGAGGTTCGGGGTCCCGTCCGTGGGGTTGGGGATCACGCCGCCGAAGGCTCCGAAGGAGAGGCCGCGGAAGGTCGGCGTGCGTACGCGCGCTCCGTCGAGGGTGCCGACGACCGCCGAGGCGCGGCGCAACCTGCCCAGCGCGACGCTCGCGTCGCGGCCGTAGGCGAGCTCGAGGCGCCGCACCAGCAGATAGGGGCGTGATCCGTCGCCAGGCCTGTGGGAGATGTCGCCGCCGAGCCAGAGCTGTGCCTGGGCGTCGACGTCCACGCGGAAAGGGCGCTCCCGCAGCGGCTCGGCGTGCAGGCGAACCCGCGCGACTCCGCGGCCGAGGAGCGCGCCTTCCTGGCCCAGGGGCACGCGGAGCAGGCCGCCCACGAGGGCCGAGAGACGTAGCCGGTCGTCGGCGTCCACGCCCCCGCCGAGGGGAACGGGGTCGGGGTGCTGGTCGAGCGCCGGCCGTCGTGGCTCGGGCCACTGCCCTCGAAAGGCGCTCAGGGGCGTCACCTCGGGCAGGCCTGAGCCCTGGTCCGCGTTCCGGCGAGGGCGCCTGACCCGAGCCCGGCCTCGTGCACCGACACGGAGGCTCCGATCGCCGAGCTCGAGGACGGCCGAGGTACGGCTCGTCGTCGCGACCCGAAAGCGACGCCTGCCGAAGGTGACCTGCTGGCCTGCACGCAGGCCGCGGTCTTCCCCGGGTTCGATGTAGGCGCGGCCGCCGGCGACGTCCACGACGCGCACGCGGGCCGTGCGCTGGGCCGAGGCAGACGCCGCGGTCAGGAGCGTGACCGCCAGGAGCAGGGCGCGCGTCATCGCCGCGTCCCTCCGATGTGGCAACGCAGGCAGGCCCGCCCCGAGGCTCCGAGGGCGAGCCGCGTCGTCGGGTGCTGCATCAGCAGGCGCTCACGTTGGTGGCACGAGTTGCAGCGCACGTTCGCGGGGACCCGCGCCGCGTCGGCGTGGCAGTCGCTGCAGGTGGCCGCGGCGTGTGGTCCGCGGAGCGGGAAGCGCAGGGCGTGGACTGCCGGTGCCACGAGCGGCGAGCGGATCGCGGCGGGATCCGCGAACGCTGGAGTCCAGCCGTCCGTGCGGTGGCAGATGCGGCAGTCCCGAGGGAAGGGTGGGCTCGTGGCCGTGCCCCGGTGGTCGGGGTGCACGTCGCTGCTGCGATAGTCCTGCGCGTGGCAGGCGTAGCAGTCCGCTGGCGTCCCCGTGTAGATGCCCTCGGTCGCACGACGATGGCACTCGGTGCAGTCCGCCAGCACATGCATCCCGTCGAGGGGAAGCCGCGTGCGCCGGTGCAGATCGATGGTCGAGGTGTCGTCCCAGGTGGTCGACGTGTGGCACTGGTCGCAGCGTTGGGTGAGCCGGCGCCGGTGAGGATCGGCGTGGCAGGTGCGGCAGTCCCGTCGCGTTTCGCGGTCGCTGCGGTGACAGCTCGTGCAGGAGGCGTCGCGGTGGCGGCCGAAGAGCGGGAAGCCCGTCCGCGAGTGATCGAAGCCGCCGCCGTCGCCGGCCATCGCCCACCCGGCAGGGGTGTGGCAGGCGCCGCAGCCGATCCCCTCGGTGATGCTCGCGTGCGTTCGTGCGCGGCGCGAGCGCTGCGTTTCGGGCTGCGCGCGGGCGCCGAAGCCGACCGCCGCCAGGGTCACGAAGAGCAGGAGCGTCGCCAGCGGTCTCATCGCCGACCTCCGCGCATTCCGGAGCGACTGCGCCGTCGGCGCCGCATCGTCTCGCGCCCTTCGGTTTCCCCGTGCGGATCGGCGTGGCAGTCGTTGCACTCGCGGTAGCCCAAGCGCCAGCGGATCGTCCGCTGGCCGTTGCGCAGGCGCTCGGGGCGGTGGCAGGCACCGCACGGGAGCTCGGCGTGGTGGCCTTCGAGGGGGTAGTTGGCGGTGCTCGCGTGATCGAAGGGGCCCGCGTCAGTCTCGAAAGAAGTGGTCGCGTGGCAGGTTCCGCAGGGGCGGACCGGGTCGCTGAGGCGGAACTGGCCGGCGTGGACGTCGTCGTGGCAGCCGCTGCACTCCCGAGGGACCCCGCGGTAGCTTGCGCCACGGCCGGCTCGGCGATCCTCTTCGCTCGGCGAGTGGCACGCGACGCAGCGCGCCTCGGCGTGCGCGCCGGTGAGGGGCCAGGTGTCGTGGCTGATGTTGGGCTGGTCCCAACCGGCGGTTCGATGGCAGGACTCGCACCCGCCGGCCTGCATCTCGGCGGCGAACTGATCGCCGTGGGGGTTGTCGTGGCAATCGGCGCAACGTCGCGAGTCCACGGCGAAGCTCAGGCGGGGGTGCTCGGCACCGTGGCATCCCGCGCAGGGCACGGCGAGGTGACGCCCATCGAGAGGGAAGGAGGTCTGGGCGTGCTGCTCGATGCCGAAGGAGGTTGGGCGGAAGCCGTGGGGATCGTGACAGCTCGCACAGTCCGCATCGGAAAAGTGGTCCCACTGCGTGTGAGGGTCCTCGTGGCAATTCCCGCAGCGGTCGAACTCCAGCCCACGGTAGCGTTGCCTGCGCGGGAGCTCCGGGCGATGGCAGCCTCGGCACTCGGTCTCGACGTGTGCGCCCACGAGAGGGAAGGGCGTGCGGTCGTGTGCTGCGAGGCCGATGCGGCGCGGCAGACCGGTCCAACGGATCGCCCGATGGCAGCGGATGCAATTGTTGCCGAAGGGCGCTTCGTGCGGGTTGCGGTGGCAGGAGACGCAGCGGCTTCCCCGGGAGGGGGGCGCGCTCAAGCCTGCGTCGTGGCAGTCGGCGCAGCCCACGCGCCGGTGCCCACCCCGCAAGCTGAGGCCGGGGTGGTTGGCGCGCGCGGTGGTCGTGTCGATGTCGCTCCACGCCCGCTCGTTGTGGCAGCTCGTGCAGCTCGAGCCGAACGAGCCTCGGTGAGGGTCGTCGTGGCAGCTCGTGCAGTTGCCAAAGGAGAGGCCTCGCCACTGAGGCGGCTCGTGGTGGCAGCCGGCGCAGCGCACCTCGCGGTGTGCGCCGCGCAGCGGGAAGCGTGTGCGCCCGTGGTCGAACTCGTCGAGGTCGACGTGATTCCAGGCGCGCTCGTCGTGGCAGTCGTTGCAGCGGTTGCCGAAGCGTCCCGAATGCGGGTCCTCGTGGCAGCCCGCACAGCGCGCCGGCGCTCCGAGGAACGTTCGATGCCCGCGGCTGTTGCGTCGGTCGTGACACTCGCGGCACTCCTGCTGGCGGTGCGCACCGCGCAGCGGCCAGCCCGTGAGGCCATGGTCGAAGCGGTCGCGGCTGCCGCCAGGCCAGCGGACGAGGGTCGCGCGCCGACCGATGTGCTCGACGTGGCACTGGCCGCAGGGACGCCGGCGGTACTCGGTGCCGTGGAGCCCCTTGTGGGCGCGGATGCGCGCG
>JALVDI010000180.1 GCA_027009115.1 Polyangiaceae bacterium
CTCTTCGACCAACACGAGCAGGAAGCCCAGACGCTCGGTGATGCGCTCAGCCGCGCCGGCTTCGCCGTGGCCTACAACGCCCCCTACTCAGGGAGAGAGGGGCTGATCTACAGCGTCGAGCGACACGCGCGGACTCATGGGCGCGTGGCCCTCGAGCTGGAGGTGCGCCAGGACCGATCCGTCGACCCCGCGTTTCGCCAGCGCCTCGTCTCGGCCCTCGCGCGCTTCTTCGCCTGCTGAAGAGGTTCTCTTCCCTCGCTCAATCGCTCGGGATCAGGTCGCGCCCCGCCGGGCAAGCCACCTCGACGCCCGTCGGCCCATCCTCGGTCCGGAGGATCTTGAACTCGACGCGCCGATTCCGCTCCCAGGCCGCCGGGTTGCTCCGCGGGTCGACGGGGCAGCGTTCGCCGTAGCCCGCACTTCGGAGGCGCTCGCGCGCCACTCCTCGCTGCACCAGGGCCTCGACGACCGACGCTGCACGGTCGCGGGTGAGGCGAATGTTGTAGTCGTCGTCACCGCGCTCGTCGGCGTGCCCCTGGACCTCGACCAGAGTGATCTGCGGGTTGCCGTTGAGGGTGGCCGCGACGGCGTCGATGATGGGGTAGGAGCGCTCCTGAATCACCGCGCTGTCCGTCTCGAAGTAGATCTTCTCGAGGATGATGATGCTGTTGTCCTCGATGACCACCGAGCCTCGGTCCGGGCAGCCGTCTTCGTCCTCGAAGCCGTTGTAGGTCTCGGGGTCGTTCGGACAGCCGTCGTCCACATCCAGGATACGGTCGTGATCGTTGTCCGGGTCGGGGCAGCCGTCCTCGTCCTGGAAACCGTCCATGTCCTCGGGGTCGTTCGGACAGAGGTCGTCGGGGTCGAGGATGCCATCGTTGTCGTTGTCGGGATCGGGGCAGCCGTCCTCATCCTGGAAGCCGTCGCGGTCTTCCGGATCGTCGGGGCACTCGTCCACGTCGTCGAGGATGCCGTCGCCGTCCCGGTCCCCTTCGTTGCCTTCGGGGCAGCCGTCCTCGTCGGCGTCGCCGTCGCGATCCTCCGGGACGAGCGGGCACTCGTCGTCGTCGTCGAGGATGCCGTCCCGGTCGTTGTCCGGGTCCGGGCAGCCGTCCTCGTCGGCGAAGTTGTCGTAGTCCTCGGGCTCGTCGGGGCACTGGTCGACGTCGTCCTTGTAACCGTCGCCGTCTCGGTCCCCGATGGACGGCTCGAAGATGAACGCCGCGGTAAAGCGCATGTCCGCCGCCTGCAACGAGTTGCGCGTGATGCCCGCACCGCCGGCGAGCATCAGGTAGCTGTTGGCCTGCACGAAGATCTTCAAGCCCAGGAGCGCCTCGGCGCTGATGGCCCCGCTCGTACCGAACTCGGTGACGATCTGCGCACCATACGCCTCCATCACGATGTCGAGGGAGTCCGCCGCTCGGATGCTCGCGCCGAGTCCGAAGGTGAGCAGGTCGTTGTAGGTAACGTTCGTGCCCGGGTCCGTCAGCATCGGCATGGTCGCGTTTGCCCCGCTGGGCATCGTCCTCCCGCCCAGCGGAACCGTCGCGCCATCGCCGACGTTCAGACGGTATCCCAGCTCCAGACCGAGGCGAAAACGCCGAACGGGACGCCACTCGACAATGGCGCTGGGCCAGAGCGTGAACCCGGGCTCTCCAGAAAAGTGCCGGTGGTCACCCGTCGGCAGCTGCGCGCGCAAGATCGCGGCGAGCCCGATGGGGTTCTGCTCGGCCCGCAAGATACGAACCTTCGCATGGATGCGGAGGTCACCGAGGCCCTGTTCGTCCAGCCCCTGCGTCGCGTTGAAGGGGACGTCGTTGTAGACGCCAGGGACACTGACGTTCGGCCCCTGGATGAACCCAACGGGCAACTGGACGCCAACGACGACGTAGTTGAACAGACCAAAGTTGAGGTGCAGGGTGCCCGTAAAGTAGTTGTCGACGAGGTGGGAGGTCCGCTGCGCCTCGCCCGCGAGCACCCCGTCGTCGTTCTCGAAACCGCGAAACGGCAAGATGTTGCGGCCGTAGTCGAGCACGAGACCGAAGCTGAAGTCGGTGTGCCCAAGGATGTCGGTGCCGTTGACCGTCAGGTGGCCCTTCGAATCGACGGCAGGCCGGAACAGGTGCAGGTCCATCCCCCCGTTGGTCAACCCACCGGGCACCTGGGCCCCCGCGGTCGTGGCCGCAGAGACCACCGTCATCACAACCAGAGCTCGGAACAACGAGCGCAACATTCCACTCCTCCTGCGCGCCCCTGGGCGCGGCGCCGGGAGTAGCACGCCCGCCTACATCGGCGCAACGGAACGCTCCGCGCCCGAACGAACGCCGCCGAACGAGCCGCTCAGAGCTGGCGCCGGTACTGGTTGGCCTGGCGGCTGTTGGGGAAACGGCCGATCAGCTGCTCGATGGTCCGACGCGCCGCGCCGCTATCGCCGATGGCCTTGTAGGCCTCGATGAGCACGCCCATGGCCCTCGGGGTATTCGCCCGCCCGGCCAGCCGCCGCGCCACGCAGCGCTGGTTGTAGCTGCACTCCCTCAAGACGGTGCTGGGATCCACAGCCCCGCCCATGGCCGTCGGCTGCATCTCGGACGCGGGCGGAGCCGAAGAACGTTCGACCATGCCCGACGGACGCTCGCGCATCCGCGGGGGCCGACGAGCCGTCACCCCCATCCTCTGGGTGGGCCCCGGGCGCTCCGCCTGGCGCAGGATATCGTTCGCCGCGTTCTGGAAATGTGCGGGCAGATCGGGCACGGAGAGCACGTTGTTGGCGTAGCTCGTCGCCAGCGCCCGATCCCCGCTCGCGAGCGCCTCCGTGGCTCGCTCGAGGCTGAAGCTGGCGAAGCGGTCCCGCGCCAGCTGCACCTCCGGGCGGCGGCGCAGCGGGCTGTCCTCCGGCAGCTCCTCGAAGGCAAAATACGCCTCGTCGTAGCGCTCGGCTTCGAGGGCCTCGACGCCCCGGTCGAAGGCCGCCCGGATCTGACCGGCGGCCTGCGCGTCGCTCGCACATTGGGTGGCGCCGGCATGCCCTGGCGCGAGCTCGAGGGCCTGCGATGCGGCCGCCCGCGCTGCCTCAAAATCGCCGGCCTCGACCGCCTGCCGGCATCGCTCGACGAGCGGGATGGCGGCCGCCGCCGGGTCCGTCCCCCCTCCCGCCCCTGGCGGCGCGGGATCGGCCGGCGGCGGCGTCCCCTGCTCGACGACCGCCCCACCGCCTGTGGGCTCGACCGTCTCGCCGCCGGACAGCGCGATCGCCGCGCCCACACCGACCGCGACGAGGACGATCACCGCCGCGGCGATGAGGGGAACCTTGCTGCTCGTCGGCTCTTCAGGGAGGTGCAACGCGTCCATCTGGACGGTGCGATCGGCCTCGAAGACGTACGCCTCGCCCGCGCCGACGTACCGGAAACGCACCTGACCGAGCTCGAGGACGTCCCCGCTCTTCAGCAGGGCCTCGCGCACGTCTTCCCCGTTGAGGCGCACCCCGTTGGCGCTTCCGAGGTCGACGAGCTTGATCGCCTCGCCCTCGAGCCTCACCTCCGCGTGCTCGCGGGAGATCGAGCGGTGATTGACCCAGACATCGAGATCTTCCGCGCGACCGATACGCATCCCACTGCGGGTAAGCGCGAACTCTGCGCCCGGTGCCGGCGGCGTCAGCATCACCAAGCGCGCAGGCGGCGCGGGCCCTGCGCCGGGAGCGACGGCGGTCGGTGCCTCGGCCCCGGCACCCGCGTCGCTCTGCACCGCCAGGACATAATCCCCAATGGTGACCTGATCGCCCTCGGCGAGGGGACGCTCCCCCTCGATGCGGCGACCGTTGATCTTCACGCCGTTGTAGGAGTTGAGGTCTTCGAGGATGTAGACGCCGTCGACCTTGCGCAGCCGCGCGTGGCGTCGGGACACGTTCCGCTCCGTGAGCCGGATCGTGTTGCCCTCCTTGCGCCCAATGGTGATCTCGTCGCGCACGAGGGGGACGACTGTCGTCTTCCCTTCGTCGTCCGAAATGACGAGCTTGAACATCGGTTGGCGTCCGGTGCTTTCGCCCCCGCCCCAGGACCCCGAATTGGGCCCCTTACGACGGGGAATTACGCAACAAATGCGGTGCAAGGGGGATGGTACCCGGGCCACCGTTGCTGTCAATCGGCGCATCCCCGAGCCTGCGCTTTTCGTCGGGCGGCCCGCGCTTTGCGTCGGACGGCCCGCGCCCCTTGGCCTCCCCGGCTCGGCGTGCCAACCTGGCGCGGAGGCCCGTGATCCCGCGCCCCAAGGCGACGCCCCTTTTTCTGCTGCCGTGCTTGCTGCTGCCGGCAGCCTGCGGCGACGACGCTCCCCCCGCGCCGCCGACGCCGGACAGCGCCCGACTCGACGCGGGGACGATCCGCGACGCCGCTCGGGGCGACGCCAACCGACGGCGCGACGCGGCGGTGCTGCCGCCGGCGGATCTCGAGGTCGTCCTCCCCTACGAAGGCCCCGCGGTGGTCGTCGAGCGCTCCATCGACGCCGATCCAGGCCAGCTCGACATCCACTTCTCCGTCGATACGACCGGCTCCTTCGGCGGCGAGATCGATGCGCTCCAGCGAGACCTCAGCGATCGCCTCGTGCCGGAGCTCGAGGATCGCGTCGACGACGTCGCCTTCGGGGTCTCTCGCTTCGAAGATTTCCCGGCAGACCCCTATGGCTTCCCGGACGACCGCCCCTTCGAGCTCCTCACGCCCATCACCACCCGCCGCGCCCAGGTCCGTTCGGCCGTCGCCCGCCTGGACCAACCGCTCGGCGCCGGCGGGGACCTGCCCGAGAGCGGCTACGAAGCGCTCTACCAGATCGCCACCGGCGTGGGTTTCGAGGCGCTCGGGGTGCAGTACATCCCGCCCTTCGCCGGCGGAGGGGCGGGACCCCTCGGCGGCGTGGGCTTTCGCGAAGGGGCGCTCCACGTCGTCGTGCAGGCCACCGATGCGCCCAGCCACGGGCCGGATGGCTACGCCGGCCCCTTCGCCGCATCCCACGGTCTGGAGGACGTGGTCGCCGCGATGCTCGCCCTCGACGCGAAGGTGCTTGGCGTCGCCAGCAGCGAGAGCGCCCGTCCCCAGCTCGAACAGCTTGCCCGGCGCACCGGCGCGGTGATTCCACCGACCTCAGGGGAATGCCCGACGGGCGCCGAGGGGGCCGGGCGCCCGCCGACCGAGGGAACCTGCCCCCTCGTCTTCGACATCGGCGGCGACGGAGAGGGGCTGTCGTCGGCGGTGGTGGACGCCATCGTGCGCCTCCTGGACACGGTTCGCTACGAGGCCGTCTACGGGCTCGCGCTCGACGACCGGCTCGGGTTCGTGGAGGCCATCGAGGCGAAGGCCGCGACCACCGATGACGGAACCCCGCCGCCTGCGCGCGCGGACGAGCGCCCCGCGGACGGCATCGACGACACCTTCCTCGACGTGCGCGTCGGCACGAAGCTCCGCTTCGCCGTGCGGCTGCGCAACCTCGTGCTGCCGCCGGCGGACTACGACCAGCACTTTCGCCTGACGGTTCGCATCGTCGGTGGAGGGCTCGTCCTCGACGAGGCGACGATCCGCGTCGTGGTCCCCTTCGGGCGCGTCGATGGAGGGGCCTTGGCGCCGGACGCCAGCGCCGACAGTGGACCCGCGGACGGTGGACCGGACGCCGGCGCCGAGGGTGGACCGGACGCCGGCGCCGAGGGTTCCGACGGCGGACTCCCCGGAGACGCCGCGTGAAGGCATGGACCCTGGTCTTGACCGCCGCCCTGGGATGCGCCCCGACCGCGGGCGGCATCCACGCCCGGATGGGCTACAGCGAGGAAGGGGGCCTGCGGGTGGTGGACGTCCCGCCGGGACCCGCCGCGGAGGCAGGCCTGAGACCCGACGACCGGATCGTCCGCATCGACGACGAACCCGTGCGCGCGCTCTCGATGCAGGAGATCGTCGAGCGCCTGCGCGGCCGAGCCGGCACGAAGGTGAGCCTCGAAGTGTTGCGCGACGGGGAGTTCCTTCGGCTGGAGGTGGAGCGGACGCCCTACGAGCGTTGAACCTCACATGTTGCGACGGTATCGGCCACCCACCTCGTAGAGCGCGTCCGAGATCTGACCGAGGCTGCAGACCTTGGAGGCCTCCATCAGGGCCTCGAAGAGGTTGCCCTGCGCGACGGCGGTGCGCTGCAGCTCCCCGAGGGCGCTGGGAGCCACGTCGGCGTTGCGACGCTGGAACGCGCGCAGCGAGGCGATGGCGTAGTCGCGCTCATCCTTCGTCGAACGGATGACCTGCTCGGGGATGATCGTGGGGGATCCGCGGTCGTCGAGGAAGGTGTTGACACCAACCACCGGGAGCTCTCCCGAGTGCTTGAGGGACTCGTAGTAGAGCGACTCCTCCTGAATCTTGGTCCGCTGGTACATACGCTCCATCGCCCCGAGCACGCCGCCCCGATCGCTGATGCGCCGAAACTCTGCGTAGACGGCTTGCTCTACGAGGTCGGTGAGCTCGTCGATGATGAAGCTCCCCTGCAAGGGGTTCTCGTTCTTCGCGAGCCCCAGCTCCTTGTTGATGATGAGCTGAATGGCCAGCGCTCGTCGGACGCTTTCCTCCGTCGGCGTCGTGATCGCTTCGTCGTAGGCGTTCGTGTGGAGGGAGTTGCAGTTGTCGTAGATCGCGTAGAGCGCCTGGAGCGTGGTGCGGATGTCGTTGAAGGCGATCTCCTGCGCGTGGAGCGAACGGCCGCTCGTCTGGATGTGGTACTTCAGCTTCTGCGAGCGCGGACCGCCGCCGTACTTGTTCTTGATGGCCTTCGCCCAGATGCGCCGCGCCACGCGGCCGATGACCGAGTACTCGGGGTCGAGGCCGTTCGAGAAGAAGAACGAGAAGTTCGGCGCGAAGTCGTCTATGCGCATGCCTCGCGCCAGGTAGTACTCGACGAACGTGAAGCCGTTGGCGAGGGTAAACGCGAGCTGGGTGATGGGGTTCGCCCCGGCTTCGGCGATGTGGTAGCCGCTGATGGAGACCGAGTAGAAGCGCGTGACCTGGTGGTCGATGAAGTATTGCTGGATGTCACCCATCATGCGCAGCGCGAACTCGGTGCTGAAGATGCAGGTGTTCTGCGCCTGATCCTCCTTGAGGATGTCCGCCTGCACCGTCCCGCGGACCTGCCGCAGCACATCGGCCTTGACGCGCTCGTAGGTCTCCCGCGGGAGGACCTGGTCTCCGGTCACGCCCAAGAGCCCGAGCCCGAGCCCGTCGTTGCCCTCCGGCAGCGCGCCCCGGTAACGCGGACGCGGCAGCCCCTTGGCGCGGTAGATCGCGTCGATCTCGGCATCGACGGCGTCCAGGCGCCCCTCGGCGCGCAGGTACTTCTCGCAACCCTGATCGATGGCCGCGTTCATGAAGAACGCGAGGATCATCGGCGCCGGACCGTTGATGGTCATCGACACGCTCGTCTTCGGGTCGACGAGGTCGAAGCCGCTGTAGAGCTTCTTCGCGTCGTCGAGGGTGGCCACGCTCACCCCCGAGTTGCCGATCTTGCCGTAGATGTCGGGGCGCGGGTCCGGGTCCTCCCCGTAGAGAGTCACCGAGTCGAAGGCCGTACTCAGGCGCTTGGCGGGCATCCCCGACGACAAGTAGTGGAAGCGTTTGTTCGTGCGTTCGGGGCCACCTTCCCCGGCGAACATGCGCGCCGGGTCCTCGCCTTCGCGCTTGAGCGGGAAGACCCCGCCAGCGAAGGGAAACTCCCCCGGCACATTCTCGGTCAGGCACCAGCGCAAGATCGCCCCCCAGTCGCGCCACCGCGGTAGCGCGACCTTGGGCACCTTCGTGTGGCTCAGCGACTCCCGAAAGAGGTCCACCTCGACGGTCCTGCCGCGCACCTCGTAGGCGAACTTCTCGGCTCGGTAGCGGGCGACCTTGGCGGGCCACGCGCGCAGCAGCGCTTTGGACTCTGCGGACAGCTCGTCGGTGAGGGCGTCGTAGCGCGCCCTGAGCGCCGCCACCTCCGGGGGATCGTCCGGCCTGGTGTCCGGGTTCGCGAGGGGGGACTCGGGCAACGCCTCGCCGCGGAGCGTCGCCACGGCCCCGGCGATCTGGAAGAGGCGGGTGGCGGCATCGCACTCGCGGTCGACGCGCTCTTGGTAGCGGCCGGCCTCTTCGACGATCTCCGCAAGGTAGCGGACTCGCTCCGGCGGCACGATCGGCACCTTCTTGCTGCCGGCGGCGGACACTTCGAGGGACGACCGCAGCGGCGCGCCTGTCTTGCGGACGATCGTGTCCATGAGGAGCCGGTACAGCCGGTTCGTCCCCGGATCGTTGAACTGCGAGGCGATGGTGCCCACGATGGGCAGGCTCTCGTCCTCGGCGTCGAAGAGCCGGTGGTTGCGCTTGTACTGCTTGCGCACGTCTCGGAGCGCGTCGAGGCTCCCTTGCTTGTCGAACTTGTTGATGGCGATGACATCCGCGAAGTCGAGCATGTCGATCTTCTCGAGTTGCGTCGCCGCGCCGTACTCGCTCGTCATCACGTAAAGCGAAACGTCCGAGTGGTCGGTGATGGCGGTGTCGCTCTGCCCGATACCGCTCGTCTCGACCACCACGAGGTCGAAGCCCGCCGCTTTGCAGATCTCGATGGCGTCGCGGACGTGCTTGCTGACCGCGAGGTTGGACTGCCGCGTCGCGAGCGAGCGCATGTAGGCGCGCGGATTGTCGATGGCGTTCATGCGGATGCGGTCGCCGAGGAGCGCCCCGCCGCTGCGCCGCCTGGACGGGTCGACGGAAAGCACCGCGAGCGATTTCTCGGGAAAGTCCCGCAGGAAGCGGCGCACGAGCTCGTCGACGAGGGAGCTCTTGCCGGCCCCGCCGGTGCCCGTGATGCCGAGGACGGGCACCTCACGGCCCCCGCGGACGCGCCTCGCCGCCTCTCGGATGGCTTCGTGCTGCCCCTCGACGTTCTCGCAGAGGCTGATCAGGCGCGCGATGACCTGGGGATCACGCTCGGCCAGCCGCGAGAGCAGGAGGTCGCGCTCGGCGACCTCGACGGTCGGGAAGTCGCAGCCCTCGAGGACGAGGTTGATCATCCCCTGCAACCCGAGGGCGCGACCGTCGTCGGGGCTGAAGAGGCGCGCGACGCCGTAGGCATGGAGCTCCTCGATCTCGCTCGGCAGGATCGTGCCGCCGCCGCCGCCGAAGATCTTGGTCTTGGCGCCGGCCTCCGCCAGCAGGTCCACCATGTACTTCAGGTACTCGACGTGCCCCCCCTGATAGCTCGTGATGGCGATGCCCTGAGCGTCTTCCTGAATGGCGCAGCGGACGATCTCCGCCACCGAGCGGTTGTGCCCCAGATGAATGATCTCCGCACCGGACGCCTGCAGGATGCGTCGCATGACGTTGATGGCAGCGTCGTGGCCGTCGAAAAGGGACGCCGCCGTCACGATGCGGACGTGGTTCTTGGGGCGGTACGGGGGGACGGTCGGCGGTCCGCTCATGGCCCCTCCATAGCGAGCACCCCGCTCGCTGAAAAGGGGAGGCCTCACGCCCCGTCCAGGCGCCGCGGCCGCCGCCGAAACGCCTGGGCCGTGGGCAGGCGCGCTTGCCGTGGCCCCCAATTGCCGGCATAGCGAGGGGCCGCATGGACCTTCAAGCCCTGCAGGAAGCGCGCGATCTGGTTTGGCTCTACTTGGCCGGGCCCACGCTCGGCCTGGTGGGCCTCGTCCTCACCATCCGACTCCGAGCCCCCCAGTGGCGCCTGCTCCGCCGAGGGTTCGCGGCGCTTCGAGCGCGGCCCCGCGGCGACACCCTGGCCCCCGGCCTGGGCGCGGTGCTGGCCACCGTGGGGGCGGTGGGCGCTGCGGGCGCCGTCGGAGCCGCCACCGCCGTCTCCTTGGGCGGCCCGGGGGTCCTCCCCTATCTCTGGCTCTTCGGCTTCCTCCTCGCTCCGCTGGCCTACGCGGAGACATGGCTGGCCCGAACCGACGCACCGGGCAAGAGCGACGTCGCCGCGAGCGGCTCGCTCCCTCGACGCCTCCGCCGCATGGGCGAGCGCTGGCGACTCCCCTCCCTGGCGCTCACAGCGACCCTCCTCGTGACGGGCTTCGCCTTCGCCGGCGGGGTGCACGGCGGCGCGCTGGCCGAAGCGACCGGACGGCTCCTCCCCGGCAGCGCGCTGGCACTCGTCGGGGGGGCCGCGGCTCTGGGGGCCACCTTCGTCGTCACCAACCGCGGCCACAACATCGCCGGGTGGTTGGGCTTCGCGGGGCTCCTGGTGTTGGCCGGCGCAGCGATCGCCGCCATGGCCTCAAACTTCGGCGACGCGGCGCAAGTCCTCCTGCGGGCGTTTTCGGACGCCTTCGAAGGCGCGCCCCGCAGCGGCGAGTTCACGGGAGCCTTCGCCGGCGAGATCGCCTTCGCCGCGACGCTGCACCTGCTCCCGCCGATCGGCGGCACGGCCGGCACCGTCGGAGCGGTGCACGCGATGGCCGGTGGCAAGACCCGCGACCAGGCCGCCCTCGCGATGCTGGCCCCTCTCTTCTATGCCGTGGTGGCCACGCTGCTCGTCATGGCCTTCGTCGGTACCGGCGTCTTTGGCACACGCTACGCGGACCGACGCCCGCTGATGGAGACACGCATCCATCGGATCGCAGCGGCCTCCGCGGCGCAGCGGGCGGAACCCGACCGGCTCTACGACGGCCTCGTGCGGATCATGGAGGGACGCACGCGCAACCCAGGGCTCTCCGTCGGGACGGCCCGCGGCATGGTCTCCGAGCCACACTTCGAGGTGAACGGAGAGCCCGCGGACATCGCGCTACGGGTGGAGGACGGGGTCGCCTACGAGATCCTCAAGCCGGGCCGCTTCGGAGCCCTGACCCAGCGTCCGTTCCACGAGGCCTACGAAGTCGACGTGGTCGGCGACATGCTCCCGACCGGCGCTGGGCTGCTGCTGCGGGGCATGTCCGAGGGCGGCGGCGACTTGGCGGCGCGCTTCGCGCTCGCGGGCCTCCTGGCGCTGGCCACCGTCGCGTTCGCGGTCTGGGGCTGGGCCCTCGGCCGGAGCCTGCCCACCGACGCCCGCGGCCCCCGGCGGCTGGCGGGACTCCTGCCGGCAGGTGGCGCGGCCCTCGGGGTCGCCGCGGGGCTCCCCTGGCTGCCGGTCCTCGGGAGCCTCGTGGCCGCCGTGAGCGCCTTCTTCGTCGCACTCGTCCTCCTCGGGCTCTCGCGGGAGGTCGCCGAGCGAGCGAAGTAGCGTGGCGCGCATCGACGCCCCCGGCGGCCCGTGTTAGACGGTCCCGCCGGTCCCACCCGTCCCACAGGGGGAGCACGAACATGAGCAAGCGCACCGTCGGCGTCATCGGAGGCAGCGGCCTGTACGCCTTGGAAGGCCTCGCACAGGTCGAGGAACATCGGGTCGAGACGACCTTCGGCGCGCCGTCCGACGCCGTGGTCTCGGGCGTCCTCGGCGACACGCGCCTGCTCTTCCTCCCGCGCCACGGGCGAGGACACCGGATCCCTCCTCACCAAATCAACTACCGCGCCAACATCCTGGCCCTCAAGCAGCTCGGCGCGGAGCAGATCCTCAGTGTGTCCGCCGTCGGCTCCATGAAGGAGTCCATCCGACCCGGGGACATGGTGATCGTCGATCAGTTCATCGACCGCACGCGGAACCGGCCATCGACCTTCTTCGAGGATCTCGGCGTGGTCGCGCACGTGGAGTTCGCCGAGCCGGTGGATGCGGCGCTGGCCGAAGCGCTCTACCGCGCCACCGTCGAGACCGGCGCCCGCGTCCACCGAGGGGGCACCTACGTCTGCATCGAGGGCCCGCAGTTCTCGACGAGAGCCGAGAGCCACCTCTACCGGAGCTGGGGCGTCTCCGTCGTGGGCATGACCAACCTCCCGGAGGCGCGCCTCGCCCGCGAGGCCGAGCTCCCCTACGCCACCCTGGCGCTTGCGACGGACTACGACTGTTGGCACGACGGACACGCATCGGTCTCCGTCGAGGGGGTCCTCGAAGTGATGCGCAAGAACATCGCCGCGGCGAAGGCCATCGTCGCAGCCGTCGCCCCGATCCTGCCCGACCCTTCCAAGAGCCCCGCGACCCGCGCGCTGCAGCACGCGATCCTGACGGGCCCCGAACATATCTCCGAGCAGGCGCGCGCGAAGCTCGCCCCCCTGATCGGCCGCTACCTCTGAGGAGTTCTGGATGTCTGAGATGCTCGTCGTCGGGTCCGTCGCCTTCGACACGATCCACAACGCGGAAGGAAAACACGAGAAGATCGTAGGGGGCTCGGCCACCTACGCCTCGATCAGTGGCTCGTTCTTCACGGGAGTACAGCTCGTCGGGATCGTCGGCCGGGACTTCCCCGACCAAGTCGTAAGCGCGCTTCGGGAGCGCGGCGTCGACCTCGAGGGCCTCGAGGTCGCCGACGGCGAGACGTTCCACTGGGAGGGTCGCTACACCGATGATCTGACGGCGCGCACGAGCCTGCGCACCGAGCTGAACGTCTTCGCCGACTTCCAGCCGAAGATCCCCGAGCGCTACCGCGACACGCCCTTCGTGATGCTGGGCAACATCGCGCCCGAGCTGCAACTGAGCGTCCTCGAGCAGGTCCGCTCGCCACAGCTGGTTGTCGCCGACACGATGAACTTCTGGATCGAGTCGAAGCTCGATGCCCTCCGGGAGCTGCTGCGCCGCGTGGACGTGCTGGTGATCAACGAGGAAGAAGCCCGCCAGCTCAGCGGCCGTCACCACCTCATCCATGTCGCGCACGAGCTGCTCGAGCTCGGCCCGCAGACGGTGATCATCAAGCAGGGCGAGTACGGCGCCTGGCTCTTCGCGGGCGAGCACGTCTTCAGCGCCCCGGCATTTCTGCTGGAGGCCCGCGACCCGACCGGTGCGGGCGACAGCTTCGCCGGCGGCTTCCTGGGCTACGTCGCCGCCGCGGGGAGCGCCGACCCGGCGGTTCTTCGCAAAGCCGTGATCTACGGTTCGACGGTCGCATCGTTCTGTGTCGAGGGCATTGGCGTCGAGCGCCTGCTGACGCTCACCCGGGACGAGATCGAGCAGCGGGTCGAGAAGTTCCGAACCCTGGTGGAGTTCGCCGGCAGCTGATAAGGGTGGAGGCGCGCCTCCCGGCGCGTGTTACGGGCCTGGCGAGCAGCGCGCCCCGGGCCCTGGAGGAATGACGATGAAGCGATTTCAATGGCTTGTAGTGGGCCTCGCCCTGGCCGGCCTGGCGGTGGGCTGCGGCGACGACGACGGAGGCACCGACAGCGGCACGGCGGACTCGGGAACGGCCGACGCCGGCATGGACGCGGCGATGGAGCTCTGCGAGAGCACCCCGGCCACCATGCCGCCCGAGTGCCCGAGCGGCATGGGGATCCCCGACGAAGAAGGCCTGATGGGCGCCTGCTGCTACCGCGCGTCGAACGCGAGCCGCCCGGACGCCCCGGAGTTCCGGGTCAGCGCCCTGCGCATCCGCGAGCCCGCGACCCTCTCGGCGAGCCTCGTGCGCTCCGCCCTCACGACCGCCCTCGACGAAGAGCGCTTCAACTGGCTCATCCGCATCACGGGCGCCGACAGCGACGGGGACGTGACGATCGAGACCGGCTTCGGCCAGCGCAACGCGGACGCGACCTTCTCCTTCGCCTCCGGGGGCGCGCCGGCCCCGGGCGACCCCAACCGCTGGAATCCGCTCTCGGTCACCGGCACGATCAGCGGCGAGACCATCACGGCACCGCCCATCGCCGAGACGTTCACCGTGCCCATCCTCGACGCGGAGGGAACCTCCGTCGTCCTGGAGCTGCCCTTGCGCAGCTTCGAGCTCGAGTGCTCCGTGATGAGCGACGATCGTAGCTGCATCGGCGAGCGTGACGGGCGCGTCTACCAGACCAACCACGGCCACCTGAAGACCTACGTGACCGTGGCCGACGCGATGATGGGTCGGGTGGAGATCCCGCCCATCATGGCTTCGCTCTGCAACTTCATCGCGGGCATGACCAGCAACACAGGCGCCTGCACGGACGTGCCCCAGGCCGACTGGCCGACGCCGCCGAACGCCCGTTGCGAGGGCGGGAGCTGCAGCGAGAGCTGCGACCCGGCGACGGACTGCAACGCCTGGCGCATCAGCGGCGGTTTCGCGGCCCACGGGGTCGAGATCACCGACTGACAGATCTCCGCCTGCGCGCACCTCGGGACTCTCCGAGGTGGGTCCAGGGGGGCCCGGACGTCCGAAACCATCGTCCCGAAGCCAAGGTCGCCCACGCGGGCGGCCTTTCTTCGTCCGTCCAAGCGCCAGGCGGTCACGCACGAACCGACTGGCGCGCGGCCGAAGGACCGTCGCTGTCG
>JALVDI010000181.1 GCA_027009115.1 Polyangiaceae bacterium
TGCGGGGCGTCGACGTTCTGCGCAGAACGCACCCCCCCAGGCCGTGGCGTGGACGGGGGCCCGGCCCGAGGCCCCCGTGGCGCGAGAGCCGAGCGCACCCCGCGCCGCCCTCGCTCCGCCACCGAGGCTTCCGAGGCGGCGGGGAGCTGGCCGATCCACCCGGCGGCGAGCAGATGCAGCGCCAAGGAGACACCAACCATGGGACCCCAGCCGCGGCTGGGGGAGCCCTTGCTCGGGAAGCCGGCGGGGTTCCCAGCGCGACCGCGGCTCACCATGAACCCTCAGTGTAAGCGGCCCGTGGGCCCTCCGCACACCCGCCTGGGAGAGGTGAGAGGACCTGGCGCCCATGCTAGTTTGGGCCCCGTGAACCGACCTCTCTTCGCGAGCCTCGCGCTGGCCCTCTTGGCCTGCGGGGGCGGCACCAAGCCAAGCTTGGCGCCCCTGGCCCCCGTCACCGGCAACGTCAACGAGACCCTCGTGGTCGACCTCGTCGTCGAGAACGGCTCCGACGGACTCTCCTTCGACCTCGACGCCCCGGACCTGCCGGCGCTGCGCGCGACCGTGTCGGGCGGCGGCGGCGGCGGCACCTTCCGTTGGACCCCCTTGGCGAGCCACGTCGGAACGCACGAGTTCACGATCCACCTGAAGCGAGGCGGGACGACCCTCGACAGCGAGCCGCTGATCGTCACCGTGAACCCGGCGGAGGACGCGGCCCCCGTCTTCATCCGGCCCGGCGCCGGCGGAACCTACGACCTCGGCCGCGAGCCCTGCGTGCGCTTCGACATCGAGGTGCGCGACGACGACTCCGCGGACGTGTTGATCGCCGAACGAGGCCCCCTCCCGGAGGGGGCCCTGGTGGTCCAGGACGGTCCCAAGAGCGGGCACTTCGAGTGGTGTCCGATGCCGGACCAGGTCGCGGCGGCCGAGCGCTGGACGATCCCTTTGCAGGCCGACGATCGGGAGCACCCCCCGACGGAGCTCGACTACATCGCCGTGCTGCGGACGGAGGCCAAGCCCGGCTGCCCCGGCGAGGCGCCGCGGATTACGATCACCGAACCGAGCGACGGATCCCGCGTCACCTCCGGAGTCGGCTACGAAGTGCGCATCACCGTCGACGACGACATGGGGCTGCGCGACGCTCCGCTGCTCTTCTACACCACGAGCGCCCCGGACGACCCCTCGAACCCGGACGTCACGACCTTCGAGCAGCTCATCTTCGCACCCTCCGGCGGCGCGTGGATGGCTCGCATCCCGCCCCTGGGGCTCGACGACGGCGAGGAGCAGCAGGTCTGGTTCGTGGTGAGCGCGACGGATAACGACGACCCGGGGGGCGCGAGCTGCGACCACCGCACCGACTCACCGGTCCGGAGCTTCGTCGCCGTCGGCGGAACCGGCGGCACGGCCCTCGGGGAGTGTGAGCCGTGCAGCGCGTCGAGCCAGTGCGCCAGCGGTCTGTGCGCCACCGCCGCCAGCGGCGCCCGCTGTGTCCCGAGTTGCTCCGGCGAAGGGATGTGCTCGGCCGGCAGCTGCGGGGCGACCGCGAGCGTCGAGGGGAGCGTGCTCGCCGGCTGCGGCCCGGTCGCCGAGGTCTGCGGCGGCGGCGGAATGTGCACGGACGACGGGCGCGAAGACGACGACACGCCGGCGACCGCGACGCCCTACACGGATCCCATCACGGACGGCCAGATCTGTGCGGGGGACCCGGACTATTTCCGACTCGACGTGAGCGCCGGCACCCGCGTCTCGGCCACCCTCGACGGCTTCGTCCACGTCGACGGAGACCTCGATCTCCAGATGCTCGACGGAGACGGGAACATCCTCGACACGAGCGCCGGCGCCGACGACGGGGAGTACGTCGAGCACTGCTTCCCGGCGAGCGGCAGCGCCGTGGTCCGGGTCGAAGGCTACGGCGGCGCCGAGAACTCCTACGCGCTCCGACTCGACACGGCCCCGGACCCAGCGATGTGCTGCACCGACGACGAGTTCGAGGACAACGACGACGCCGACACGGCCCACCCCCTGGCGTTCACTGGCGACACGGCGGACTTCATCGGGACGATCTGCCCGCGCGACGACGACTGGTACCGCTTCCAAGTCGCCGGCCCCACGAACGTGTCCATCACTCTGCTCATCGAGACCACCGGTCAAGACCTCGACCTCGAGCTACGCAGCCCTGTGGGCTCCATCGTCGCCGCCTCCCGGGGCACCACCACCGAGGAGAACATCGAGACGCGCGTCAGCGAGCCCGGAACCTACACCGTCCGGGTCGTCGGCTTCCTCGACGCGAGCAGCACCTACCTCGGGGAGATCACGCTCACGCCGGATACGAGCTGCACCACGAGCAACGACTGCCCCCTCGACAAGGTCTGCGACAGCGGCACCTGTGTCGACCGGAGCTGCAACGGCCCGACATGCCCCAGCGGGCACATCTGCCCGGACGCCGGTCTCTCGCCGACGCCCAGCGAGTGCGGCCAGAGCTGCACCTCGAACTCCGGCTGCCGCTCCGGCGAGACCTGCAAGTGGTTCTGGGAAGGCCGCTACTGCGCCGTGCGTGGAACGGGCGCGAACGGCGCGCCGTGTACCGACTTCACCGATTGCGGTGGCCAGCGGGCCTGTGTCCCCTGGCCCATGGGCACCTGCGCGCGCGCCGGTTGCACCTCGAGCAGCGACTGCGAGACGGGGACCTACTGCGTCGACTCCGGCGAAGGCTACAACGTCTGCGCCGTCTCCTGCGTGACCGGGGGCTCGATGGCGTGCCGCACGGCCGACGGGTACACCTGCTCCTTCGTCAACGAGATCGGCCGCGACCCAGGATCCCGCTTCGTATGCGTACCCGCTTCCTGACCCTGGCGGCCCTAGGCTCGCTGGCGGCCTGCGGCGACGACGCCCCGCCGCCCAGCACCACGCTGCCCGAAATCCTCGACGTGCAGGCGACGACGCCGATGGTCGAGGGGACGCCCCTGCGGGTCACCGCCGCGAACCTCGACGCCGCCGGTGGGTCCCTGCGGCTGCAAGTGCGGACCGACTCGGGCGCAAGCTTCGCCCTCGATCCCGAATCTCCCGTCGGAGAGGGCGTCGTCCGCTTCCCGCTCAGCGGAGCGCTCACCGACAGCCTCGGCGCCGGCACCTACTCCGTGCAGCTCGTGCTCTTCGGCGATCGCGCCGAAAGCGCCCCCTACCCCTACACCCTCACCCTCACCGACGCGCTCCCCATCGCCCTCACCGCGCCGCCCACCGGGCGTGTTCACCGCAACGACGAAGCCCTCCTCGAAGGGGAGAACTTCCTCCGGGAGAGCGAAGGCGAGGTGACGGCGCGCTTCCTGGGCGACTTCCTTCCGGAAGGGGGCGCCTCGCGTCCCGTCGACGTGCGCCTCGCGGTCCGGCTCGCTGACGAGAGCAGCCGACGGCGCGGCGTGGTCACGCTCACGACGGGCATCGGAGGCCCGGAGCCGGGGGTCTTCGACGGCGAATTGATCCTCGAGTCGCGCCTGCACAGCGGCGCCACCACCCAGAGCACACCGGCGCCAACCTCACTGACCTTTCTCCCGCCCGAGATCTTCGAGGTGACGCCATCGGAGGTGAGCCTCGAACAGATCGTGCATGTGCGCGGGGCCGGCTTCCTGGGAGGCGACGACGCCGTCACCCTCCTGCGTGCCAGCGGCACCCTCACCCCCCAGGGAGGCTCGGCGATGTCCGTCGGCCCCAGTGAGCTGGTCCTCGCGTTTCGGTCGGGGAGCGAGCTCTACGGCCCCCTGAGCGCGGTCGTGCGCGACGACCAGCTCGTGTCGGAGCTCTTCGGCATCCAACGCGGGCGCTTCGACGGGACCCTCACCCCCATCGCCATCGAGGGCACCGTCGAAGTCGCCGGCGACCCCGCCCCCTTCCGCCTCGTCCTCGGCCCGCTGCGACAGATCGTGTACTTGCGCTTCCTGCCGGGTTTCTACGCGAGCCTCGCACGTTTCGGGCTCCAGGCGGCCACCGGCACCCTCGAGGCGCTCGTCGCCGAGCGGATCGAAGGCATCTACGACCGGTGGAACATCGAGGTCCGCCTGCAAGAGCCCACGGATTTCTCGCCGCAGGGCTACACCCTCGTCGAGATCGGAGGCCCCGATCCGAACGGGCGCGGGCTCTTCGGCTACGACAACACCCCCGGCAAGGACGTCGGCAACCTGCGCCTCTTCGACACCATCGGCGGAGCCAACGCCGAGACGCAAATGGACGGCTTCCCGGGCTACGGCGGCGTCTTCGTCG
>JALVDI010000182.1 GCA_027009115.1 Polyangiaceae bacterium
CCACCGGGAGCGGTCCCGGGGCTCCCCGCGGCCGATACACGTCGAGCCGGTGGACCCGCGGGTCGTCGCCGTAGACCCAATCACGAACGATCTCAACCTCCTGGAGCGCGCGGCGGGCCCGTGGCATCGCCCGCGCGCCCATCGAGAGGCCACGAAAGAATCCGTCGATGGCGATCCCCGTCGCCTTCCTCCGCACCGCCGCCAGCTTTCCGTGCATGGGGGCCTCACTGTGGATCAGTTCGGGCGAGGGCGCCCACCGCGCACTGGTCCCCGCTGAAACCGTGGTATCCTTCAGGGAAAGGAGAAGTCCCATTTCCGCGAAGGTATTCGTTGGCAATCTCAACTATCGGACGACAAAGGAAGACCTCGTGTCGTTCCTTTCGCCCGCCGGTGAGATCATCGACGCCTTCCTCCCCACCGACCGGGAGACCGGCCGTCCCCGAGGGTTCGGCTTCATCACGTTCGCGACGGAGGACCAGGCGAAGGCTTGCATCGAGCAGTTCGACGGTGTCGAGCTGGCGGGTAGACGCCTGAACATCAACCGCGCCGAAGACCGTGGGCGCAGGCCTCGCGGTGGGCGCGGGGCACCGGCCACCGAGTTCAAGCGGGGCGGTCGTGACGGCGACTTCAGGCGCGGCCCTTCCCGACGCCCGGGTCCCGACGGACGCCCGCCCCGACGTGAGTTCCGAGGCGCGCCGCCGCCGCCGATCGCTGAGCCCGAGTACACGACCGAGGACCGCCGTTACCAGGACGATGAAGACGAGCTGGCCAGCGGTGACGAATGGGGCGAGCAACCCGCATGGAAGAAAAAAAAGAAGAAGAAGGCCAAGGGCAGTCGTCGTGGCCTTCGGGCCAAGAAGCGCAGCCTCTGAACGCGCGCAGGCCCGGGGGCTCGTGGACCCTTCTCGGGCTCGCCATTCTGGCGCTGTGGGTCCTTGGCTGCGGTGACGACTCGGACCCTTCCACGGATTCGGGGGTCGATGCGGAGGGATCCGACGCGGGCGTCGATGCCGCTCCGAGCGACAGCGGCGTGGACGGTTGGGCGGCCTGCACCACCCCCGAGGATGTCGGCCCCGCTCCGCTACCCGACGCAGGAGCTCCCGCGCCGCCGCCGGCCCTCGACTGCGGCGAGCCGACCTTTCCGGAGGGCACGTCCCTTCGGCGCTGGCCCTACCTGCAGAGCGTCACTCCGACCGCCGCGCGCGTCGTGTGGACCACGACCGGCGGAGGCGCCGGGACCCTCCGCTACCGGGGCCCCGGCGACGTCGACTGGCGGGAGATCACGGCGTCCGCGGAGCTCTTCGAGCGGAGCCGCACCGACGACACGGAGGACTACGTCGCCTACGAGGTGAGGCTCACGGGGCTGAGCCCGAGCGCGGCGTATTGCTACGAGATCGAGGAGGACGGCGTCGTGCTGGCTTCCGGCCTCGGCTTCCGCACCGCGTGGACCGGAGCGGGCGCCGAGGATGGTCAGCGCGCGGTTCGAGTTCTCGCCTTCGGTGACAGCGGCAACGGCTCGGCGGAGCAGCGGCGGCTCGCCGACCGCTTCATGGACAACGACTACGATCTCTTTCTTCACCTCGGCGACATGGCGTACGACTCGGGCACCTTTCCCGAATTCGAGCAGAACGTGTTCGGCGTCTACCGGCGCATGCTCCACCGTGTCCCGACCTGGCCGACCATCGGCAATCACGAGGACAAGACCGAGCGCGCGCGCCCCTACCTCGACGTCTACTCGCTGCCCGAGATGGCGCTCCGCGAAAGCGACCAGGAGCGCTACTACAGCTTCGACTACGGCGACGTGCATTTCGTCTCGATCGATTCGAACGACGGCACCTTGATCCCCATCGCCCTCGACCGCTCGGGCGCCGACGACGACATGCTCGACTGGCTTGCCCAGGATCTGGCTGCCAGCGACGCTCCCTGGAAGATCGCCTTCTTCCACCATCCGCCCTACAGCTCGTCGAGCCGCTCTCCCAACCTCGGAGTACGGAGCACGGTCGTCCCCATCTTGGAAGAGGGCGGCGTCGATCTCGTGCTCGCGGGTCACAACCACCACTACGAGAGGACCTTTCCCATCCTCCAAGGTTGCCTCGCTCAACGCGACGACAGCGCGATCACCTACATCATCGCCGGAGCCGGCGGCGCTGGACCATCCGGCGACATCTCGCCGCAGTGGTGGCATGTCGCGAGCAACGATCGGCTTCACAGCTACGTCGAACTGGACATCCACGGGTGCGTCGCCGAGGTCCGCGCGATCGCCATCGACGGAACCCTCATCGACAGTTTCGAGCTCGACGGCTGCGATTGAGTGGCCCGGGATCTGCCCGCGTGCACCTTTCGTCGAAGGCCCCCGAGCGCTACAAGCCCCGCATGCGCTTCCTTCACACCATGATCCGCGTCCGAGATCTCGACGCCGCTCTCGACTTCTTCTGCGACAAGCTCGGGCTCCGCGAGGTTCGGCGGAGCGAGCACACAGAGGGTCGCTTCACCCTCGTTTTCCTCGAGACCGGTGCCGAAGGCGACACCGCCCAGATCGAGCTGACCCACAACTGGGACCGGACGGAGCCTTACACCGTCGGTCGGAATTTCGGCCACCTCGCCTTCGCAGTGCGCGACATCTACACCACTTGTGAACGTCTTCAGCGCGCGGGGGTGACCATCCTCCGACCGCCGCGCGATGGCCGCATGGCCTTCGTGCGTTCGCCGGATCAGATCAGCGTCGAGCTCCTGCAGGAGGGGGACGCGCTCCCACCGGCCGAGCCCTGGCGTTCGATGCCCAACACCGGCGAGTGGTGAAGGCGGCGGCACCTTCCGTGCCCGCCTCGCCTTGGATTCCTTCTTGCAATCGGCTATCTGCGGCCGATGGACATCGCTGCCGACCGCGTCGTTACCCTCTCCTACGTTCTGAAGAACACCGCTGGTGAGGAGCTCGACCGCTCCGACCCCGACCGCCCCATGGTGTACCTCCACGGGCATCGGAACATCGTCCCGGGCCTCGAGCGGCAGCTCGAAGGCAAGACCAAGGGAGACAAGCTCGACGCGGTGGTGCCCCCCGAAGAAGGGTACGGTCCCAAACAAAAGGTAAAAACGCTCCGGATCCCTCGCTCGCAGTTGCCCGGCGACGCTCCCGTGCATCCGGGCGCTCGGCTGATCATGGAATCCCAAGGGCAGCACTTCCCCGTATGGGTCGAGAAGGTTCAGGGGCCTACGGTCGTCCTCACCCCTCAGCATCCGCTCGCGGGAGTGGAGCTCCACTTCTCCGTCGAGGTGCTCGACGTGCGCGAGGCCACCGAAGAGGAGATCGCCCACGGCCACGTCCACGGCCCCGGCGGGCACGACCACGACTGAGCGGATCGCGTCGCGAGAGCCCGGGGCGCGGTGGGCTCGATCCTCACCGCACGTCGGCGACGCGCCACTCGCCCGCTTCCCGTACGAGGCGGACCTCCCGCCCGGTGCTCCAGCGGACGACGGCCTCGTCTCCACGGACTTCGATCTCCATGTCGAGCTCGTCCTCCGTGTCGTCGAGGAAGTCCCTGAACTCGCTCTCGAGATCGGCCCGCGGCCCTCGGGCGAGGACCCGCAGCACCCCTCGCAGCGAGCGACGGCGGAGCGCGCGCCGAAGCGAAAGCACCGCGTCTTCGGGCGTCAGAAGCGCGGGGGCATCGAGGACCCCACCGACGATCGTCCACTCGGCGCGCTCCCGTTCGAGCACCGCCAGTTCGCCGTCGCTCAGGCGCACGGTGGCCCGCGTGGGGACGCCCCGAGCGAGCGCGGCCTCCACTTGTTGTGCCCGTTCGAGGAGTTCCTGGCGGTTTTCATCGAGCAGCCGCGCGACCTCTGCTTGACTCAGGTGCGCGCGGCTCTCGTCGCTCATGAGCTCGTAGAGTGCCCTCGCGTCGCCGGCGCGGAGGGCTGCCGCCAGCGCCTGAATCGTAGGTTCCGGGCCTTCGACGGAGCGGTTCGAAGCCGCGCCGCAGGCGGTCACCAGCCCCATCGCCAACACTGCCCAGCGCACGCGGCCGGAGCCTAGCAGAAGAACGGACTGCTAGCGCCGGCGTCGCCGAATGAGTCCGAGGGCGATCAAGACGAGCAGGGCGTCCGAGACGAGGGAGTTTCCCTGGCCCATCGCGCGGCAGGCGCAGCCGGCCCCGCCAGCGCGGCCCCGCGGACGTCCGCCCCCGTCGCTACCGGGAACGCTTCCGTCGGCGGCACCACCATCGGTGCCCGGCGTCGTGCCGGCATC
>JALVDI010000183.1 GCA_027009115.1 Polyangiaceae bacterium
CGTTCTGTGGCAAGAGACCATGACGACATCCCTGTCGTTCCCGTACACGAAGTAGTCCTTTTCGGTCACGGTCCTGGCGTTGATGGCGGCGACGAGGTCGTCGGCGAACCCCACCTCTGACGTCACAGTGCCCCCGCCGTGCGGCCAGAAGGCGACCGATTCACCTACGGACCTGCCCAAGCCGAACGCGCCCCAGCGGTAGCTCCCCGCCACCTCTCCGCTCAGGACCGCGGGAGCGTCCTTGGTGACCGTGCCGGCCGTTCCGTTCACAAAGTGAACCTGCTGCGGGTCCCCCATGGTCACCACGTACATGCTCCGTGTCCGGGGCATGAGCGCGAGCCCCTGGACCTGGCGCCCAAGATCGCGGCACCAATTGCTGTTGAGCCCAAGCCGCTTCATGGCGAGGTCCGCGGTGACCTGCCAGTGGAAGAGCTTCCCGCTCTCATTCCCTGCGGTTCCAGCGACGGTCTGCGCAGCCGGCATGTAATCGGTCCGCGCGTCCAGAAACGCGACCGAGCTTGGGGTCTCGCCGCTACACATTCCGACCGAGACGTCGAGCCCAAACGCCTGCCAGCAGCCCTCTCGGACGTCGGCGTACGCGGCCTGCAACCCCCCTCCGGAACGCCAGAGCATCGCCCAACCCTCGTCGGAGGGCGCAACGATCGCCAGGTCGTCCGGCAGAGCCTCGTCGGCTGGGACGCTCATCGACGCGACCCGCAGGGGCGGCACGTCGCCCGGCACGCCCGCGCAGGTCCAGGAAGTGCAGGCGCCCCCGCGCGACGGCACGCAGCGGCCGCCAGCGACGCAGAGCTCTCCTTCCGCACACGCGCATGCCATGCACACGCCCTCGACGCACCGCTCGGCCTCCCCGCAGGCATGGTCGCATCTGCCGCAGTGGGCGGCGTTGGTCTGGAGGTCCACGCACCCATCGCCACAGTCCGACGACCCCGGCGGGCACACCGGGCCGCTATCCGTATCCGAGCCGCTGTCCAGACCGGCATCCTCCGGCGAGCCGGCGTCTCCGTCGCCGGCGCCGTAGTTGTCGGCGCCCACCAAGAGCGAGCAGCCGGCGAGCGCCGCGGGCACGAAGAAGAAAAGCAAGACGCGCATCGCTCGCAGTTTTCCCGTCGAAGAAGCGGAGGGCAAGCTCCTTGGGGGCCCCTTCAGAGGATCAGGCGAACGCCGCCAAGGTCCTCGATACGGTGAGGGAAGCGGTCCCCCGGTGTCCCGATGAACATGTAGTTCTTGGGCACGGACAGCCGCTCGGAGAGGGCATCGATGAGCGCCGGTCCGAACTCGCCCTTCACGAGCAAGAAGTCGATACGAAGCTCGGGGTAGAGGTGATCGATCGTCGAAAGGTGCTCGGCCAGCTCCTTGGGCACCTCGTCACGGTTCCTGTACACGTGAACGACGAGCATCCGGTTCGTCTGCTCGTTCTTGAGCACGTAGAGCGCGGCGCGGTTGAGCTCGGCGGGGTCGTCGCCCTTGGCGAAGTACACGACGGTCCGCGAGTTGATCCGCGCGATCAAGGTATTGACCCGTTCCGTCACCCAGTCGTTGAACGCCCGCACTCGCTCGGCCACGCCCGCCGCAACGAAGAGCACCGCTTTCAAGAGCTGCACGCGCAGGAACATCACGCCGACGATCGCCGCCGCCGCCAGGAAGTAGATGCTGAACACGCGCACGTACTCCGGGTCCATCAGCACGTTGCCGGCGAGGCCCACAAGGACGCCCGCGAGCGCGACCACGACCGTCGGCCAGCTCGCCTTCGTTGCGCGAGGAAGCTGGGAGCGCTTGACCTTGAGCAGCATGTTGCCGACGGCGAAGAGCGCCATCACCGAAAGGAACGAGATCGTGTAGACGCCCGCGAGGGTCTCGACGTTGCCCGCCGTCGCCGCGAGGATCGAGCAGCACACGGCGAAGAACGCCAGGATGATCCAGTGGTTCGTATGCCGGAGCCGGTTCTGCTTCAGCAAGAACTGCGGCAGGCAGCGGTCGAGGCTCATGCGCCGGATGAGGCCCGTAACGCCCACGTAGGAGGTGAGGACGGCGCCGGAGAGCACGAGCACCGCGTCGATGCTCACCCACATGCGCAAGATCGGCCCCGCTGAAAGGCCGCCCATCTGCGCGAGCAGATCCGGGGGCACCTGGCGGATCTCGTCGAGAGGCAGCAGGCCCAGCGAGAGGAAGCTGATGAGCGGGTTGAAGATCGCCACGGCGATCCACATGTTCCGCAGCGTCTTGGGGAAGACCCCCTCGGCCTGCTCTTCGATGAAGTTGGCCGAGCTCTCGAAGCCGCTGATGCCCAGCATCGCCGCCGAGAAACCAAAGAAGAGCGCATGCAGGAGCCCTCCTTCGGGGGGCTGGCGCCAGTTCTCGAGCAAGAGGGCGGGGTCGCGGAAGAGCACGAGGGAGGCCGCCACGCACAGGACGACCAAGGTGGCGATGTGGAACAAGAAGATGACGAGCGCCACCACCGCCGACTCGGAGATGCCGATGACGTTCAGGAAGGCGAAGAAGCCCAGCAGCCCGATGGTGGCCCAAAAGACGTTGAGCCCTTCCCACAGGTTGTGGGCGTAATGCATCGCCTCGCCGGCGCTGATGACGGCGGTCGCGACGTAGGACAGGAGCGTCAGGCATGCGGCGCCGGCGGCCACGCGTTTGCTCGTCGTGTTCAGCAGCACCGTGTAGGTGCCGCCGTTCAACGGCAGCGCGCTGCCAACCTCGGCGTAGATGCGGCGAAAGAGGTAGAGGACCGCGGCGACGATCGCCAAGGCGATGGGGGCGTAAGCGCCGGCGTGTGCTGCACAGAGCGCAGAGACGTAGAGGCAGCTCGACGTGATGTCGTTGCCGCAGATCGCCGTGGCGGCCCAGGTCCCCAGCGCGTGCCGCGGCTCCGGCTCTCGCGGTTGAACCGGCAGGTCCTCGATGGTCTGCATCGTCCCCCAGCCGGGGAAATCGGAGGTGGTCGTCGGGTCCACGACGCAGCTGTGGCCCGAGCAGCGCTCGGAAGCAACAAGCGCCGCGAAAACGGGAGGCCCCCTCCAAGACCGCTCGAAAGCATCGCGGCCGCAGCCCGTGGTCTTTTCGCGGCCTGGCCGGCCCGCTATCCTGCGCGCCTGTTGGAGGTGCCTCGATGTCACGCGCGCTGCTTTGCTTCTCTGTCCTTTCTGCAATCGCCCTGGGCTGCTCCAAGAGCACGACCCTGGGAGAGGACGCCGGCATCGAATTCGACGCCGACCGCCCCGACGGCACGGCTGGGGACGGCGGAGCCGACAGCGGCGCCGATGGCTCGGTGGCGGGGCGCTGCGGCGACGGCACCGTCGACCCGACGGAGGAGTGCGACGACGGCAACCTCGAAGCCGGAGACGGCTGCGACGCCGACTGCAACATCGAGCACGTCTGTGGGGACGGGCACCTCGACCCCGGCGAGAGTTGCGACGACGGCAACCTCGAAGCCGGAGACGGCTGCGATCCGACGTGCTTCCGCGAGGCCTATTGTGGCGACGGAAACGTGGACCCGGACGAGCTCTGCGACGATGGCAACAACCGCTCCGGCGACGGATGCCGCTCGGATTGTCAGTCCGACGAAAGGTGCGGCAACGGCATCCGCGACGCGCACATCGGCGAGGCCTGCGACGGCACGCCCGGCTGCGACGCCATGTGCCGGCTCACGGCTTGTGGCAACGACAGCCTGGACGCCGGCGAGACCTGTGACGACGGCAACACCGACCCCTTCGACGGATGCGGAGCGGACTGCCAGGACGAGATCAGCTTCATCCTGAGCAGCCTACTCATCGGCGAGGTCGGCACCGGCTGTGACTTCAGCGGCGACGGCGAGCCCGACAACGCCTTCGCGCGCGGCCTGGGCGGCCTGGTGGGCCTCGCCAACAGCATGTTCCTCGAGAGCGCCATCACGGACGGAGACCTGATCCTCCTGCTGCACGCCCTCGGCCTCGACGACCGAAGCGGCGCCAACGACGACTCGTTCTCCCTCGCCTGGTTCCCCGGCCAGGACGCCGACTCCAACCCTGCGAACAACCTGAGCGGGTCGGGGCAGTTCTACGCCGATGCGGCGGCCTTCGACGCCATGGGACGGCCTCTGGCGGCGTTCGAGAGCTCGGTGATGAGTCGCGTCCTTAGCGGAGGACCGGAGGACATCGAGCTCCCGATCCTCGTTTTGCCGCTGGAGATCCGGCAGGGGCGCATCTCCGGAACGACCCGGGCCGCCGACGGGGAGATCACGGCGATCGACGACGGTTTGATCTGCGGCGCGGTGCCGCTGGTGACGCTGGCGTTCCTCCCCAACCTCATCGATATGTTCACGGGCATGGCCGCGCCTCCCTGCGACGACTCGATGACCGACACCTCGATGGCGGACTTGTTGATCGGCGGCACCCCACGCGGTTTCATCTTCCCGCTCCCGGGCATCGCCCCCGACGTGGACCTCGATGGCGACGGCCTGGAGCGCTTCGAGGTCACCCGGTCCGGTTCGGTCCGCGGGTGTCAGCCCGTCGTGACCGCGTGCATCGATGGAGACGGGACCCGCGTGGAGGGCCGCGACTGCATCATGGACTCGCGGTTCGAGGACGGATGGTCTGCCGCGTTCCCGATCACTGCGGTCCGCGCGGAGATCCTTGGGGTCCGCTGATCGGACGCGGCGGCCACGCCCGCCGCGATGAGCTATCCTCCCGGCGCCATGAGCACTTCCCCTCTCGACGAGGCCTACGCCCGGCGCATGTCCGGCGACCCGCCTGGGGCGTTGCGGATCGCAACGGCGCTCCTCGAAGCCGAACCGGGTCACCTCGCGGCGGCCACGCTGGCGTGCTCGATCCTCGTCGAGGCCGATCGGGGGCTCGTCGCCGGCGAGGTCGCCCGCCGGCTCGTAGACGCCTTCGTCAACCGGGGCGATCTGCCGATGGCCGTAGTCGCGGCCCGCGTGGCAGAAGCGGCCGGCGAAGACGGATCCGAAGCGATCGAGGCCATCGCTGAAGCCTTCGGCCTCGGTAGCGATCGACTCGCGGACGTCGCGCCGAGCCCGCCGGCGCTGCCTCCTCCCGTCGGCGATGCCGGCACGCTGGCGACCCTCGGCGGCGATGCCCTGCTCGATCGAGCCGAGAAGGCCATCGCGGGCACGCTCGCTTGGCTCGCGGAGGATCCCGTCGCCGGCGACACCAAGCTACCTGCGGTGCCGCTCTTGTCCGAGCTGGAACCGGACGCCCTCGCGCGCTTGCTCGAAGCGGTCGAGCTGCGTGACGCCGGGGAAGGCGAAGAGGTCGTCGCACAGGACACCGAGGGTCGCGAAGCGTACCTGCTCGCCCGCGGAATGCTCGAGGTCGTACGCCGCGACGGCGCGGAAGAGACCGTACTGGCCGCCCTTGGACCCGGCGCCATCTTTGGGGAGATGGCGCTCGTGAGCGAAGCGCCGCGGGCCGCTTCGGTGCGGGCGACGGAACCTGCGACGCTGCTGGTCATCTCACGGGAGGCGCTCGAAAGCGCCGCCAAGAAGGCCCCCGTCATCAGCCGGCAGCTCGCGAACTTTTGCCGCGCGCGCATGCTCGCGAACTTGATGCGGGTCAGCCCCATCCTTCGCGCGGTGGCGCCTCAAGACCGCCAGGCGCTCCTCGAGCGCTTTGAGACGCGTCACTTCGAGCAGGGCGACGTGCTCGTAGCGCGCGGCGACGAGGCCGAAGGGTTGTTTCTCATCGCCTCGGGCCACGTCGAAGTGATCGGCGAAGACGACGATGGCGACATGCTGCGCATCGCCGAGCTGGGTCCGGGCAACGTGGTCGGCGAGATCTCACTGGTGCTTCGGCGCCCCGCCAACGCCACCGTCCGGGCCGCCACACCGGCGGTCGCGCTGGAGCTCACCCGCGAGCAGTTTCAGCAGGCCATTCGCCAGCACCCAACGCTCCTGAGCGAGCTCTACGCGACCGCGACGGCGCGCGACGAAGAAACCCGGAGCGTCGTGGGGCAGCAGGCCCTCGACCTCGAAGACGTCGTGCTGCTCTGAAGCTTCACCGCTCCGGATCTCTTCGGCACGCCCGGCGCACATCCCGAAGGCGACGCTTCAGTGCGGGCAGGTCCAGCTCGGCACCGCCATAGCGTGCGGCCAAGTATGCTTCGGTGATCTCGTGGACGGCATCCGCCGCCTCGAACCCAGCCGCCTCGACGGAAGCGGCGTGCTCCTTGGGGGTGCGCCCCGGCGGACGGGGCAACCCACGCCGACGCAGAGCGGCCTCGAGGGAGGCGTACAGACGGGTCGCCCCGCGGGTCGCTCGGGGACCCTCCGCCAAGGCCCGGCGGCGCCGCCACCGGAGCGCCAGGAGCATCGCGATCGAGAGCGTCAGCAGGGCCGCCGCGAGCCCCCAGCCGCGGCCGGCGGCTCCGTTTCGACGAGCCATTGTTGACGCCTGCGCCTCTTCCGACGGCTCAGCGCCACGCAGAGCGCGCAGCCACAGGTAGAAGCGGCGTAGCCCAGAGACCTGTCGCCGCAGGTCATAGCTCACCACGTCCTCGCTCCACCGCGTGCGTAGCGCGTCGAGCAGCGCGCGGGCCTCCGCCAGCCAGCCCCCTTGACCCGGGCCCATCTCCCCGCGAGCCGCGGGCGTCGGGTCGAAGGTCTCCCAGGCTCCATCGACCCAGGCCTCGACCCAGCTGTGCGCATCGCCCTGAGAAACGGCGTAGTAGCGCCCGTAAGCGTTCCAGGTTCCGCCGACGAACCCCGTCACATTGCGCGACGGAACACCGATGGTCCGCAGCATCACCGCCAGGGCCGTCGAGAAGTACTCGCAGTGTCCCCGCTTGGCCTCGAAGAGGAAGACCTCCAAAGGATCGCGGTCGCCGGTGTCGGGCATCTCGAGGCTGTAGACGAACTCACCGGAATCGCGAAGCCATGCTTCGAGCCGTCGTGCGCGCTCCCGCGGCGTCCCTGCCCCGGCTTTGTCGAGAGCCAGCTCCCGCACCCGTCGCAGCGGCCCTGGAAGCTGAAGATAGGTCGCGATGTCCTCTGCGGTGAGCGGATCGGGCAGGACCCCCCGCGCTTCGTCGGAGACGTAGGCGAGATAGCGCAGCGGGAGCCCGTCCCCGTCCAGGTAGCGAAGGTCGAGGCCGGGGCGCTGCTGCAGCTGTCGCGGTACGTCGACGGCGTTCGCCACGCGTGGAGGGACCTTCAGAGCGACGGCGCCGTCGGGCACGAAGACGACCGCCTCCTCCAGAGGGTCGAGGAGGATTTCGAGCTCGCGATCTCCGTCGCGAGGCCTCCGTTGGAGGACGTGGTAACCGAGCATCGGCCCCCAAGGCTGGGGTCTGTGCTCCGTTCGGCTCCAACGTCCACCCTCGTAGTGATCGAAAGAGGTCCCCCGCAGCCGGTAGTGACCTTCGCGCGGCCCCACCCCGTCGGCGGGTCGCACCCGCACGACGACGGTCGGATCTGCGCGGATCACACCGAAATCCCCCAGCTCGACATCGCCACCGAAGCCCGCCACGCGCCTTCCGCCGATGTCGCCAAAGCTCAAGAAGCCCATGCCCACCCGCGGGAAGAGGAGAAAGAACGCCGCCGTCGCGAGGAAAAGCGGGAGCGCCAGCGCGGCCGTCCCCAACAAGAAGCCCGGCCCCACGATGCGCCGGGACTGGAGCACCTGTCGCGCGCGAGGTCCCGGCTCGTCGGGGGTTCCGTAGTGTCGCTCGATCTCCGCGCGGAGGTGAGTGAGCGCGAGCATCCACGGCGTGACCAGGACGAAGCCAAAGAAGACCGCCGCGTAGTCCAGCCCCGTGCTCAGCACGGTCGCCGCGATGAGGTGCAGGAACGCCAGCGCCTGGATGTGCTGGTGGTCGCGGGCGCTCCGACGGTGGAAGAGCCGCGAGACCTGGAGGAAGCCCGCGAACTCCACGCCCAGGGTGAGCACCGGCGCACGGAAGACGAACCCTCGCAGAACCTGGGCCGCGAGAAACGCAACGAGCAGAGCGTTCCAGAAGCTCGTGTAGCCGGATCGGTTCCAGATACGGGGACCAACCCACAGGCTGCCGACGTAGCCCATCCCCAGCAGGAGCGCGCTGACCGGGGGAAGCTCGGAGCCCAGCGAGAGCGCGAGCAGCCCGAGCCCTGCGAGGAGGTAGCTCACCGTCGCGTGGAGGGTCAGCAAGCGCAAGGAGAAGCTCCCATCAGGCGACCTCCCGGTCGGTGGCTTCGACGGCGGGGTCGACAGGGACCCGCATCGTGCGCCCCGCCGACGTCGGCGCCGTCGGTGGGGGCGGCGCGACCGCCGCCGAGACGCTCGTCAGGAGTGCGAGGAACCGAAAGATGGGGTCCGGTGGAGCCCCGGGCGCGACCCGAGGAGAGATCGCACCGCGCACCCGTACCTCGACGGCGATCGCGCGACGGAGGGCTGCGTCCGCGACCGACGCGGTGAGCGACACCGCGTCCTCGAACGCGCGATGCCATCGCTCGCGGGCGTCGTCGTCGACATGGGCCGGCTCCGCCTGATCCAGAAGGAGCGTCAGTTGCGACCGCGTCGAAGAGGTCTGCTCGCGCACGACCAAGCGGTCGGTGGCCGCGCTACGAAACCAGTGGATGCTCCGCGCTTCGTCCCCTGAGCGATACTCGCGAACTCCCCAGACCTCGCCCCGCTCACCAGCGCACCGGCTGGGTGTCTCCTCTCCAACCCCGAACACATGAAGCGTCCTCGCATCGACGGCGCGCAGCTTTGGATAGACGAGAAGATCTCCCGCGAGCGGTAGGCTGCGGCCCTTCTCGATCAACCCGAAGGGGTAGCGGGTTCGCACCGTCACGGTACCGAAGCGCTGCCATCCTCTCCGAGGCGCCGTACGCCGATACGTCGCGGCCTGCGAATCGCCCGGCGAGATTTTCAGGAAGAAGCAAGACCGCTCGCCCTTCGCCTCGTCGAGAGCTCGGTCTTCGACCTCCAGCGCGTAACTCGGCAGACGCCGCTTCGTGTTACGCAGGGTGAGCTCGACCACGAAGGGCGTCTGAGCGAAGGCATGGTGAGGCAGACGACGGGAGATCCGGACGCGCCACAGAGCGACATCGCTCAAAGTTCCGCTCACGAGCAGCAGGCTGAGCATGAGCCCCAGCACCAAGTAGAGCAGGTTGTTTCCCGTGTTGACCGCCGCGAGCCCGACGCCCACGGTGACCATGACGAAAACCTTCCCCTCGCGTGTGAAGCGAAACGAACGGCGGCTCCTTCGTCGCTGCCCGGTCGCCATCGGAAGGGGCCCCCACCGCCTCATAGGGGGACCGGAACCTCCTCACGAAGCTCCCGCAGGATCGCCTCCGTGTCGGCCCGGGCGAGCGGTCCCTCGGCGCCGGCAGGCCGCAAACGATGGGAGAGAACGGGGACGACGAGCTCCTTGATGTCGTCGGGGAGGACGTGGTCGCGTCCTTCGACGATGGCCCGCGCTCGGACCGCCCGCGCGAAGGCGAGGGCCGCCCGAGTGGAGGCCCCGACCTCGATCATCGGGTGCGCGCGGGTCGCCAGCACGAACGAGTGGAGGTAGCGGACCAGGCTCTCGTCGATCCGTACCCGGTCCACCGCTGCCTGTGCGGCTCGGAGTTGGTCCGCGGACACGGTGTCCCCAAGAGACCCCACCGGATCGCGGGCACCGCGCTCGAGCAAGATCGCCCGCTCGACCTCTTCCGCCGGATAGCCGACACGCAGCCGCAGTAGGAATCGGTCGAGCTGCGATTCGGGGAGTGGATACGTCCCGTAGAAGTCCTGTGGGTTCTGCGTGGCGATCACGAAAAAGGGATCGTCGAGCGCGTGGGTCGTTCCATCGATCGACACCTGACCCTCCCCCATGGCTTCGAGCAGTGCGCTCTGGGTACGGGGCGTCGTGCGGTTGATCTCATCGGCCAGCAGGATCTGCGTGAACACGGGCCCTGGCCGGAAGACGAACGAGCCCGATCCGCGATCGTAGACGTTGCCGCCGAGCACGTCGGTCGGCATCAGGTCGCTGGTCAGCTGAAGACGACGAAACCGCAAGCCAAGGCTCGCCGCCAGAGCGCGCGCCAGCGTGGTCTTGCCGACGCCGGGAATGTCCTCGATGAGGACGTGACCGCGGGCCAGCAGAGCCGTCACCGTCCATCGGATGACCTCCTCCTTGCCTCGGAGGACCTCCCCGACAGAGTTCACTAGGCGTGCGGCGAGGCTCGAAGCTTCGGCGAGGCTCACGGCGCACAGCCTACCATGGCTCGTGAACGGCACCTTCGGCGCAACGCGGGGCCTGAGGGTGCGGCCGCGCCTCGCTGACGGTGCAGCGACCACGCCCTACCCCAACCAGGCGCCCGCCGAGGGGCAATCGCACCGGAGCGCATCTCAAGGGCGTCGATCGATCCGTGGACTGGGCGGGACCGCTGGCGCATCCGCGAGGCAACGATCCCACCGGCGGCCGTGCGAGCCTACTCGTAGACGAGGTGGGTCTCGCTCGACTTGGTGCGATAGTTGGCATCGATGTAGTCCATCAAGTCGAGCATGAAGGTCTCCATCTGCGCGCCGTCGGGTGTTCCTGGGACGGCGTCCGCGTAGAACGTGCCCTTCACGCATTCTCCGTTGCGGCAACGTCCATCGGGAAAGACGAAGATCATCTTCTGGAAGCGGTTGGCTTCGGGCAGGCGATTCGAGTTCATGAAGTTCCAGATGATGATGCCGGTCGCGACGAGGTCCTGCGGCTGCTGTCCATAGCCGTGGAGAAGGTAAACCACCGGATACTCGACATCCTGGTACTCCTCGTCGAAGTAGCCCGGAGGCAAGACGATCGCGGCCGGTCCCGTTCGACCGGTCGTCGGCGAGGTGAAGTCGAAGGAGAACTGGTTCCGCTCCGGGCATCCCGGACCGACCTCGGGGCAGAGGCGATCCACCACGCGCCGCCGGTCGCCCCCGGGCCAGCGGCTCGACATCCACGCCATCACGCTGAGGATCCGGTTGGCGATCTGCGTAGGCGCTCCAACGTGCTGGCCGTCCCCCTGCACGATCGCACCCTGCGTCGCGTCCACGTTGCCGTAGCGGATATGGACGTACTTTCCGATCTCGCTCCAATCGACGTCGTTGAAGCGGAAGTCCTCGTCGAGGAACGAGCCGTCGTAGCTGAGCGCTGCGTGGGAGTTGTAGAGGTTCAGCGGCAGCCCTCGCGCCGAGAACGCGCCGGCCAGCTGGTTGTGGTTCGTGGCAAAGTTGAAGAGGTCACGGATACCCCCATCGCTGAAGAAATCGAGGTCGCGGAGCGTGTCCTCCTCCGCATCGAGGACGAAGCCGCGCGGGTTGTTGGCGAGCAAATGGACGAGCCCGCGGGCTCGAGTCCAACATCCGTCGCCCTCGCCCGTGTCGAAGCCGCCGTCGGAAAGTTGGGCCGTCCCCGCCACTCCATCGAGGCCCACGTCACGGAAGCGCTCGCCGACACCGGGAGCCGGGTTCTCCTCGGGGCTCGCACACCCACCCACGGCCGGTCCGGTGTAGTCGCGCAGCCAGTTCCCTTCAGTCCCCATCGGGTTGTACTGGAAGTCGTAGTCGTCGCCGTTGGGGTCGGGGTTCGTGATGGGATCGTAGCCCGGCTCCTCCGGGTCGCAGAGCTGGTCGAGGCCGCAGTCCTCAAAAGGTTCCCGACCTTGGCGCACGACCGGCTCGCCAGGGTCGCGTACGCCGTTGTCGTTGATGTCGACGGCAAGGGCGACCTCGAACGGGTGCGTTTGGGGCTGGCTCGGATCCCACACGCCGATGTCCCGGTCTCCGCCAACGCGAAGCTCGCCACCGTCGCAGAAGGTGATCAGCGGATGCTGGCCCACCGGGTTGTACTCGTCGTCGAAGAAGCCCGTCCCGGCGGCGCACCCACCCGCCTCGGGTTCGCACGGCGGGATCCGCACGGGGTTGGCGCAGCGGTCGGCGTCGGGTCGCGTACGCTCGCTGTCGGGGATCCCGGGTGGCGTGACGTCGGCCCCGAGCGGGTCCTCGGTACGAGTCGTGTTCGGGTTGCCGAACATCATCGCGAGGTCCCGGAAGATGCGGATGTACTCCTTGCGGTCGAAGGTACCGCCGTGCCCCTTCCAGTCGTCCTCGTAATACCAGTGCTCGAAATCCTGGCGGACCTCGAACAGGCGCCCATCGTTGGGAGGCGTCCGGCTCACATCGGCGCCGGCTTCGCATGCGGCCGGATCCGCGTCGCGCTCGGCCTGCGTGCAGAAGCCCCCCAGGTGGTAGGTCCGCATGTAGTTCGTCATGTGAATCCAGTCGACCGGTCCGCCGAGGGGGCCCACGAAGTCGAATCGATCCGGATTGTGCATGCCGATCAGGGCCGAACCGGCGGCGCCCATCGACACGCCGGTGATGCCGCGGAATGTGAAGGTTCGCTCTCGGGGCTGAGGGCCGAGCTCGCGCGTGACGGCCTGATAGGTCCCCAGGCGCGGCGCGTAGAAACGTACGAAGCCCGGAGACGATTCGTAATCGGGGCTCGCAACGGGGACGATCCGCGGTGTGGTGACGCCGGGACCGGTGTAGCTGAACTGCACGTGCCCGCGGGTGGCGTGCTCGGGAAGGAGCGCCAGCTTGACCGGGACGGACATCGGCAGCTCTCGGTTGAAGCGCAGGTGCGCAGGCCCGAAGGCGATCGCTGGACCGAGCGCTCGATAGCCTTCGGGCACCTGATCGGGCGCGCACCCGAGGGAGGCGTCGAAACCGTCGACATGGAACTCGTCGTCCCGGGCGGCTCCTTCGGGCAGCTCCAGGCGCGCGCTGCCAGTCGCGAGCTCGTCGCCGGGGTCGAGACGGCCGCTCGCGCTGCCCTCGCAGCTCGGCACGTCCGTGTCGACGACGAAGACCTCCAGGGAGGCGCTGAAGCGCTCCTCGTTCGCCTCGCCGGGGAAGGCCGTGTAAGTCGCCGTCAGGGTCGTCTCGCCGATGGCCAGCGGCTCGATGGCGACGAGCACGCGGCTCTGGTGGGCCGGGATCGTGACCGACGACACCGTCCGAACGACGCCATCGGTCGCGGCCGCGATCGCCACGGTCGCGTCACGGCAGAAGTCGCGCGCGAGCTCGAGGCGCACCTCCCGGGTGATGCCAACCACCGTGTCGACCCGCCCGGAGCCCCACAATACCTCCGGCGCGAAGCACTCGGGGGTCGTGTCGACGTCTGCCTGCGCGTCTGGCGCCAAGGCGTCCAGCCCCGCATCCGAGCCGCTGTCGTCGTCGCCACAGGCGAGAAGAAGAGAGACTGAAAAGAAGAGGACCCAGACGCCAGAGAGTGCACGCATGTGGCCGTCAGCCTAGACCAGATCGGTCCCTGGGACGACCCGCCGTGTCTTCGCGCAGCGCCGCGTCGCGCCGCATGCCGTTTCCTTCGGCGAGCGAGGTCAGCCGGCCTTGACCCCGACCACCTTGATGCTCTGCACCTTGCCGGCCAGCGCCTCGACACCAGCGCGGACGATCGCTTCCGGGAGGTCCTTCGGGACGATCACCTCACCGGAGGCTACCAGAGCGGCGATCTGCTCCGCGTCGTAGGCCTGGCGGGACACGACGCGGACCTCGGACAGACCGGCACAGCGGAGCCCTTCGACGTAGGCCTCTTCATCGATCGCGCCGCCGATGCAGGCGTTGTGGAGAACGGGGAGGTCGCGAAGCCACGGAGGCATCTCGGAGACCACCAGGTCGGAGATGGAAAAACGGCCTCCGGGCCGCAGGACCCGTGCGATCTCGGCGAAGACCTTGGGCTTGTCCGGGGAGAGGCTGATCACGCAGTTGGAGAGGACCCAGTCGACGGATGCGTCCTCGACCGGCAGCGACTCGATGTATCCCTCGCGCACCTCGGCGTTCTGCACCCCGGCGTGCTCGAGGTTCTGCCGCGCCCGGACGATCATCTCGGGCGTCATGTCGACGCCGATGACCCGGCCCGAAGGGCCGACCTTGCGGGCGGCGAGGATGAGATCGATGCCGGCGCCGCACCCCAGGTCGACGACCACCTGGCCTTGCTGCACCTCGCTGAAAGCCAGGGGGTTGCCGCAGCCAAAGGCGTGGTCGGCGGCGTCGCGAGGCACGTCCAGCATCTGCTCGGGGGTGTAACCCAGGGCGCTGGGGCTCAGCGCAGGCGCGGCCCGCTCGACGAGGGTGCCGTAAGCTTGCGCCACCTGGGCGCGAATTGGGTCCGGAGGCAGGTTCTTGCTGTCGTTGCGGTTCATCGTTGGCTCCTTTGTCGTGGGCTGGTACGGCGGCTC
>JALVDI010000184.1 GCA_027009115.1 Polyangiaceae bacterium
CGTGTAGTCTGGGACTTGGAGGTGTGCGATGAAGAGCGTGACGGCCGCGTCGTCCCAGGGCAGCCGGCCTCTGGTCGTGGAGGAGGAAGCTCGCGGCGGGCCCGAGGACCCTCCGCGCCTCGATCGTTCCGAGGAGACGAGGGGGTCTCTTGGCGTCGGGGGAGCGTCGCGTCTTGCCGTTCTCGTGGGCATCGCAGTCCTCCTCACGATCGCATCGACCTCCGCCGCGCGGGCTCATGAGCCCGTCGACCGCGAAATCGTCGATCTCTCCGAGCGCATCGCGTCGTCGCCAGGCCGCGTCGACCTTCTCCTCGAACGCGCGAGGCTCTGGAGCCTCGAGCGCCGATTCGACGAGGCCTTGGCGGATCTTGCGCTCGCCGACGCGCTCGTTCCCGGGTCGGCGCTGCTTCTTCGGGCACGCGTCTATGCGGCCGCGGGACGCGAGCGGGAGGCCGAGGCGCTGCTCGAAGTGCTTCCCGAATCGCATCGGACCCATCCCGTGTTGGTGTTTCGTGCGACGCTACGCGAAGGCTCCGGGAGGCTCGCCGAGGCGCTCGCGGACTACGAGCGTGCCGAGGAACAGCGCATCACCGTCGCTTCCGCCCTCGGCCATGGACGGGTGCTCCGGCGCCTGCACCGCTCTTCGGATGCGGTACGCGTCTATCGCGAAGCCTTGGCGCAGCTTGGTGCCGCGGTCGTCGTTCGCGTTGCGCTCATCGACACGCTGGTGGACCTCGGACGGTACGAGGAGGCGTTGCGTGCCATTCGCGACGGTCGCGCTCACGCCCGCCTGGCGCATCGCTGGGCGCTGCGGGAGGCTCGGGTCCTCGACGCGATGGGCCGCTCCGAAGAGGCGGAGCTCCTTCGCCGGCGCACCATCGCGGATCTTCGGGCGCACCTGACCCGGCGCCCGACCGCCGCTCGCTGGTTGCTCCTGGCTCGGGCACTCGAAGGCGTTGGTCGCCGCGCCGAAGCGCTCGAAGCCGTCGACCGGGCGTTGGTGTTGATGCCACGCCTGTCGGAAGCACGAGCGTTGCGCGCTCGGCTTGGAGACGGCCGATGAGACTTCTTCCGTTCTTGCTCTCCCTTCTGTTCGTCGCAGATATCGTCGCGGCGCAGGCCCGCAGTCCCTATCTCCAGAGCGCCGCTCCGACCGAAATCACCGTCGTCTGGCGCACCGACAGCCCGGGCCAAGGCCGTGTCTGTTACGGCACCTCGTCCTCGTCTCTCGGATCGATGGCGATGGGCGCCGCTTCGGTGACCCAGCACGAAGTGCGGCTGACGGGACTGTCGCCCGACACTCGATACTACTATGCAGCGACGACGGGCGGTTGCCCTCGCGAGGCGGATCCCGGCGACACGTTTCTCACCCCGCCGACTCCGGGGACCACCCGACCTTTTCGTATGTGGGTGGTCGGTGATTCGGGCACCGGCGACCGGCGGCAGGCCGAGGTACGAGACGCGATGCTCGGCTTCGTTGGAAGCGCCCGACCGGATCTTTTCATTCACGTCGGCGACATGGCTTATAGCGACGGAACCGACCAGGAGTTCACGCGCAACTTCTACGACGTGTATGCGGACCTTTTGCGGAACATGATCTGCTGGCCTGCGCTCGGAAATCACGAGGGGCACTCGTCGATGAGCGCCACCGAGAGCGGACCTTACTACGAGGGCTTCGTGCTTCCGCGCGACGGTCGATCGGGCGGCCTTTCGTCAGGCACCGAGGCCTACTACTCGTTCGACCACGCCAACGTGCATTTCGTCGTTCTCGACTCGCATCAGAGCTCGCGTTCGCCCACCGGACCGATGCTCACATGGCTCGACGAGGACCTCGCCGCGACGGACCAGCAGTGGATCGTGGCTTTCTGGCACCACCCGCCATACACCAAGGGAAGCCACGACTCCGACAGGGAAGGTTCTTTGACGGAGATGCGGGAGAATGCGCTCCCGATCCTCGACTCGCACGGGGTGGATCTCGTCCTCGGTGGTCACTCGCATATCTACGAACGCTCTTATCTCGTTCACGGTGCGTACGACACCCCGACGACCGCCGCCGGGTTCATCGTCGACACCGGGGATGGGCGGGCCGACGGCGACGGCGCCTACGACATGGCAGGTCCGGGCGCGGTCTACATCGTCGCAGGACACGGTGGGACGGGCCTGCGCGGCCCTGGGGATCACCCGCTGATGTACCTCAGCGAGCTTCGCAACGGGTCGGTCCTCATCGACGTGAACGGCGGCATGATGACGGTCCGAAACATTCGCCACGACGGCGCCGTCAGCGATGAGTTCACGATGGTCAAGGGGGAAGGCCTCTATCTCCTCGCGCCCGTGGGAGGCGAGACCTTCGCCAGCGGCAGTGGCGTCGACATCCGCTGGTCGGCCGTTGGTGCAGTTGTCCCGAGCATCGACATCGACTACAGCATCGACGGCGGCACGACCTGGTTTCCGGTCGTTACCGGGACTGAGAACGACGGACATCATGCGTGGTTGACGCCGCTGGTGGCCACGACCGAAGCGGTGGTGCGCATTCGAGACTCGGCCGATGCGTCCGTCATGGACCAGAGCGGCCTCTTCGCTCTCAGCAACCGGGTCGAGGTCGAGTTGGTGCCTTTCGGCGCGACCTGGGAGTACTCGGACGGGCCGGATGCACCGGCTGCGGACTGGCGCACACGCCTCGGCGGATGGCCCTCGGGACCGGCGCAGCTTGGCTACGGCGATGGTGACGAGGCCACGGAGCTCCGGGATGAGGATCCGAACATTCCGACCGTCTATTTCCGCAGGGGGGTGACGATCGACGGGGACGTCGACGAGGCGAGGCTGGACGTGCTCTTCGACGACGCGATCGCGGTATGGATCAACGATCGCATGGTGTACGGAACCAACGTCGATGCGGGGCTGGGCCACGACAGCTACGCATCCGCGAGGTCGTCGGACAACCAACGTGAATCGACGGCGGTCGATCCGAGCGTGTTCGTTCGAGGCGAGAACATCGTCGCGGCCCTCGTAAAGCAGGGCAGCGCATCGTCGAGCGACCTTTCCTTCGACCTGCGGATCGCGGGTCGGGTGAGCGTGTCCCTCCCACCGCCTGGGGACGGTGGCGTGCCGCCCACCCCCGATGCGGGCCCCGACGCGGAGGTGCCTGTGGATGCTGCGCGTTTGACCGATGCGGGAGCTCCCGGCGACGGTGGAAGCGGCTGTGGCTGCCGCGCGACGCGCGCCAAGGGCTCGATGCTGCCGCTGCTGCTCGTCCTGTGGTTCGTGCGCCGCCGGTCCACGGGCGTTTGAACTCTCGGCTGTCTTGGTGCACCTGATTGGGTAGAAGTTGCGTCGCCGTTGGGGCGCCACCCTTTCTTGCTTGGCGTGGAGGAATCATGCGGTACGTTCTTGCGTCTTTTCTCACCCTGCTCGTTGTGTCGAGCGCTGCGGCTCAGCCGCCGGTCACCGAGCCGCCGAGTCACAACCGCCTCTCGGCGTATTTCGTCGGGAGCTTCGGCGGTCGCTTCAAGGCCCGGGCCGACGGACTCACGGGGCACGTGGATGCTCGCGCGGGACTCGGGCTGGGCGCCCGCTACGAGCTCTTGCTCGGGCCATCGTTTTCGTTGCTGCCCACCTTCGAGTGGCTCGCCTTCGATCTCGACGGGGCTGTGCACCGGAGCCATATGCTGGACTTCGACCTCGGTCTGAAGTTCCGCAAGAACGTGCGCGCCGGGCGGGTGAACATCGAGTTCTATGGCATGGCGCCGCTCGGCTTTTCCCTCGCAACGGGGGATGGCTTTGACAACGCCGCCACGGGCTTCAACACCGGCGCCCTCGCCGGGGCCATGGTGTTCTTCAAGCGGAAGTACGGTCTCTTCGTGGAGGGCGGTTGGCGCATCCACGTCGTCTTCGACGACGGAACTCGGGGTATGCTGAACCAGGGCGTCCTGCACGTCGGCGGCGCGATCGCCCTTTGAGGCGAGGGGGCGCGGGTGCCGCGGGTTCTTGGGGCTCTCCGGGCTCCATGAGAGCCTGCGGGACCGGACCTCAGAGGCGCCCGGTTTGGGGCGCGGGAGCTTGCGGAGGGCAGTGGGCGGCGCTCAGCTTCGCGCGGCGGCGAGCCGGTCGTAGTGTCGGTAGCCGAGCTTCGAGAGCGCGGACTTTGGGGCCAGACCGATGTCGACCAGGGTCTTGAGCCCATAGGTGCCCGCGAGGACCGGCGGCCCATAGGCA